>NZ_JBIVVI010000344.1:0-7632 GCF_044757675.1 Kitasatospora sp. NPDC091257 | reverse complement strand
GGCTGGCGCGGCCGCACCCAGGGGGTGTGGGAGGTGCTGGCGCCGCCCGGCGGCCCCCGGCTGCCGGAGCAGGGCTGGAAGGTCCACGTCAGCGCCACGCCCGAATCCGCCGAGGAGACGATCGAGACGGCCTGGCGGGTCTGCCGCCGGCTCGGGCTGCCCTGGAAGTACCTGCGCAGCCGGCTGGTGGTCGCGGTGACGAACGCCAAGTACGCCGACCGGTCCGCCAGCGGCAAGGTCGTCACCGTCTACCCGCGGACGGCCGCGGAGCTGGAGACCGTCCTCGCCGAGCTGGACGAGGCGCTGGGCGGCCGTCCCGGTCCGTACGTCCTGTCCGACCTGCGGTGGAACCAGGGCCCGGTGTCGGTGCGCTACGGAGGCTTCGCCCTGATGTGGTGCGAGCTGCCGGACGGCACCAGGGTGCCCGCGGTGGAGGACCCGGACGGCCGACTGGTGCCGGACGCCCGGCGCCCGCGCTTCACCGTCCCGGAGTGGGCCTCCACCCCGGACTTCCTGGCCGAGCGGATCGCCGCGGCCGCCGCCGACGCGGGAGCCGGCCTCGGCCGCTACCGGGTGGTCAAGGCGCTGCACTTCTCCAACGCCGGCGGGGTCTACCTCGCCGAGGACGAGGACGGCCGACAGGTCGTCATCAAGGAGGCCCGTCCGCACGCCGGACTGGACGCCTCGGAGACGGACGCGGTGGCCCGGCTGCTGGTCGAGCGGGACGTCCTGGAGCGGATCGGCCACCTGCCGTTCGTGCCGGAGCTGTACGAGTACTTCACCAGCTGGGAGCACCACTACCTGGTGATGGAGTACATCCCCGGCGAGTCCTTCAGTGCCTGGCTGGGCCGGGAGTACCCGCTCACCCGGCACCGCCCGGACGCCCGGACGCTGGCCGACTTCGCGGGGCTCGCGGTCACCCGGCTCGCGCTGGTCGAGGAGTGCGTCGCGGCGCTGCACCGGGAGGGGGTGGCGTTCGGGGACCTCCACCACCGCAACATCATGATCCGTCCGGACGGCACCGTCGCCCTGGTCGACTTCGAACTCTCGACGCCGCTCGACACCCCGCGCCGGCGCACCCTCGGCGCCCCCGGCTTCACCGACCCGGCGATCACCGACGCCCGCGAGGCCGACCTGTTCGCGCTCGGCTGCTGCCAGCTCGCCGCCTTCGTCTCGCTGACCGCGCTCACCCGGCGCAACCCGGCCGTCGTCGGCGGGCTGCTGGACCTCGTCGCGGAGTCCTTCCCGACGGTGCCCGCCGGCTTCGCCGAACGGATGACGGAGCGGCTCGCCCTCTCCCCGGCGCTGCGGCCCCACCTCGGGGCCCGGCCCGCGGCCGGGCCCCGGGCGGAGCTCACCGCCGCGGCCCTGCTGCGCGGCATCGACGGGGCGGCGACGCCCGGGCGGGAGGACCGCCTCCATCCCGGCGACGTGGCCGGGCTGCGCCCCGGCGGCGCGCTCGGACTGGCGTACGGCTCCTCCGGCGTGCTGCTCGCCCGGCACCTGGCCGGGGCCGCACCGGACGAGGAGCAACTGGACTGGCTCGCCGCCGTCGTACGGCGCGCCCCGGCGGACACGCCCGCCGGGCTGTACGACGGGCTGGCCGGAGCCGGCTGGCTGTTCCACCGGCTCGGGCACCCGGACGCCCCGAACGTGGTGGACCGGCTGCTGGCCGGCCCGTTGCCCTCCTCGCTCGGCCTGTACGGCGGCCTGACGGGCGTCGCCCAGCTGCTGCTGGAGGCCGGCGCGACGGACGAGGCGCTCGCCCTGGCCGCCAAGGCCGCCGGGCGGATCGGCGAGACCGGGCTGCTGGACCGGCCGGGGCTGCTGCGCGGCTGGTCCGGGCCGGCGGTGCTGTTCGCCCGCTGCGCCCGCCTCACCGGCGACACGGCCTGGGCGGAGGCCGCCGAACGCGCCGTCCGCTGCGACCTGCGGCACGGCCGGCTGGTCGACGACATGCTGCAGACGTACAGCTCGGGCCGGCTGCTGCCGTACCTGGCGGAGGGCTCGGCCGGAGTGGCGCTCGCCGTCCTGGCCCTGCCCGACGCGCAGGCCGAAGCCCTCGGCGCCGAGCGGGTGCTGGAGGCCGCGGCCCGGGCCGGCGCGGTCCGGGTGGTCGTCCAGGGCGGGCTGTTCAACGGCCGCGCCGGGCTCGCCTACACCCTGTTCCAGGTCGCCGCCCGCCTGCCGCACTGGCGGGCCGAGGCGGAGGATCAACTCCGTCTGGTGGAGCTGCACCTGGCCCCCCACCAGGACGGCAGCGTCCTGCACGGGGACCAGCTGATCCGGCTCTCGACCGACCTGGCCACCGGCTCCGCCGGCGCCCTGCTGGCGCTGGCCGCCGCCAAGAGCCCCGGGCAGTGCCTGCTCCCCGGCGCCCACCCCGTTCACGGGTGGACGCCGGAGCCGGCCGAGCCCGGTACCACGTCCCGGCGAGATGACGAGGGGAGGTGACTGACATGGCCAACATCCTGGCGCTTCAGGAGCTCGACGAGGAGATCGTCGTCGACGCCCCGTTCAGCTCGATCAGCGCGTTCAGCTGCTGATTCCCGTGGCCCGGTGCCACGTCCCGGCGAGATGACGAGGGGAGGTGACTGACATGGCCAACATCCTGGCGCTTCAGGAGCTCGACGAGGAGATCGTCGTCGACGCCCCGTTCAGCTCGCTCAGCTACTTCAGCTGCTGATCCCGGCACCCCGGTGCCGTGTTCCGGCGAGATGGCGAGGGGAGGTGATTGTGATGGCCGACATTCTGGCGCTTCAGGAGCTCGACGAGGAGATCGTCGTCGACGCCCCGTTCAGCTCGCTCAGCTACTGGAGCTGCTGATCCCGGCACCCCGGTGCCGTGTTCCGGCGAGACGGTGAGGAGGAGGTGATTGTGATGGCCGACATTCTGGCGCTTCAGGAGCTCGACGAGGAGATCGTCGTCGACGCCCCGTTCAGCTCGTACAGCCTGTTCAGCTGCTGACCCTCGGGGTCCGGCAGTACCGGATGGCAGGTGGGGAAGGCCGCGGCACATGCGGCCTTCCCCAACTCTGCATCCTATTTACCGTTTTGGGGTGAGATAACCGTGGCCGTGGCATCGGAACCGACTACCCGACCGAGCGGACCGCTCGGCGCGCTGCGACTGTGCGTCGCCGAGGTACGGGCGTACCCGGGGCGGGTCATAGGTGTCGCGGTCGCCTGCGCGCTCACCGCCACCGGCGTGGGCGCCTGCCTACTGCTGCTCGCGGCGGTCAGCGGCCCGTCCTACCCGGAGGGTTCGGCGGCCGGGGCGGCGGCCAAGGACGCGCAGAGCCTGCTGGGCCTGCTGCTGACGCTGCTGCTGATGTCGGCGGTGCTGGTGACGGGGTCGACGGTCGCGCTCTGGACCAACCAGCGGCTCGGGCAGTTCGCCGTGCTGCGCGCCCTCGGGGTGACGGCCGGCCGGCTGCGGGCCCTGGTCGTCGCGGACGTCGCGCTGGTCGCGCTGGCCCCCTCCGCCGTCGCCGCGGTGGCCGGGACGGTCCCGGCGGCCGGGTTCGGCCGTCGCCTGCTGATCGAGCGCGAGCTGTTCCCCGCCGCGGTCGACCTGCCCTCCGCCGGGCAGACCTGGGCGATCGCGGCCGGCGCCTGCCTCGGCACCTGCGCGGTCGCGGTGCTGGCCGCGCTGGCCAGCGTGCTGGCGGCCGGCCGGGTCCAGCCGATCGACCTCCTCAAGGACCAGTCACTGGCCCTGGCCCCGCCCCGCCGCAACGTCGGCCGGCTGGTGGCGGGCATCGCCATGGTCCTCCTGCTCTGCGGTCCGCTCGTGGCCCTGATGGTCGCGATGGACCTGCCGCCGGTGCTCCAGGGCGCGATGGTGATGGGCCTGGCCACGGTCGTCATCCCCACGCTCGCGGTGCTCGCGCCCTGGTTCGTGCCGCTGCTCGTCGGCCCCTGCTGCGCGGTGCTGCGGCTGGACCGGAAGGCCGGCCGGATCGCCGCCGCCGGGCTGCGGGCCGCGCCCGCCCGGACGACCGCGATCGCGGTGCCCGTCCTGCTGGCCGTCGGCACCGTGGTCTGCCTGCTCGGCTCGGGGGCGACCATCGGGGCCGCCGTGCAGCAGCAGACCGAGCAGGCGCTGCGGGCCGACGCGGTGGTGACGGCCGAGCCGGGCAACCAGTTGCCCGCCCGGCCCGCCGGCCTGCCCGGCGGGAGCACCGTCGCGCCGATCGCCACCCGGGTGACCGCGCCGCCCAGCTTCTACGACAACAAGCCCAAGCCCACCCGCGCCTGGGGCGTCGACGGGGCGGCCCTGCGGAGTGTCCTGGACCTCGGTGAACAGCAGGGCCGGCTGGACGAGTTGGCGCCCGGTACGTTCGCCGCCGGCAGCACCGAGGCCACCTCGCACCACTGGAATCTCGGCCAGGTCGTCACCTTCACGCTCGCCGACGGGCAGGCGGCGCAGCTGCGGCTCGTCGCCGTCTACCAGCGGGATCTGGCCTTCCCCTCCTACGTCCTCCCCGCCGACCTCGCCCTCGCGCACACCCCGGCCCCGTACGCCGACCGGGTGCTGCTCCGCGGTGACCCGAGCGCCTGGGAGCTCCGGCCCGGCCAGCGGCTCGCCGCGCGGGCCGACTACCTGGCCCACCTGCGGCCGCGCAACGTGCAGGACGACATGGCCTCCCGGCTGATCGTCTCCGTGGTGGGCGGGTACGCGCTGCTCGCCGTCGCCAACACCTGCGCCATCGCCCAGCGGGACCGCCGCTCCCAGCGCGCCCACCTGCGGGCCCTCGGCCTCGGCCGCGGGCAGCTGCTGCGCTGCGTGGTGTACGAGGTGCTGGCCTCGGCGCTGGTCGGGACGGTCCTCGCGGTGGCGACGGCCGGGATCTGCCTGGTGCCGCTGGCCGGGGCCGTCGGACAGGGGGTGCTGCCCGCCCTGGACGTGCCGTGGACGGTCGGCGTGCTGCTCGGGGTGCTGGCCGCCACCGCCGTCCCGGCGGCGCTGGCGGCCCGTCCGTTGCGCGGCATCCGGAGCCAGTTCGCGACGGGGTCGGCGTGAGCGCGGCGGCCGTCGGGGGGCTGGGGCGGTCGTTCTGGCTGCTCTACGGCGGCGAGTCCGCCTCGGCCCTGGGGACGGCCGCCTCGGTGATCGCCCTCCCGGTGGTCGCGCTGCGGGCCGGCGGCGACGTCCGGCAGGCCGGACTGGCCGGCACGGCGCTCTCCGTCGGGGTGCTGCTGGCCCGGCTGCCGGCCGGCGTCCTCGCCGACCGCTGCGAGCGGCGGACCGTGCTGCTGCTCGGCAACGCGGCCGGCGCGGCCGTGCTGGCCGTGCTGGCCCTGTCGGCCGCCGGCGGCACGCCACCGCTGTGGGCGCTGCTGGTCGCCGCCCTGCTGCTCGGCGCGGTGGGCAGCACCCTGGCGCCCGTCGAGAACGTCGTGGTGCGGTGCTTCGTGCGGCCCGAGCACCTCCCCCGCGCGGTCGGCCTGTTGCAGAGCAGGGCGGCCGTCGCGACGACCGCCGGCCCGCTGGCCGGCGGCGCGCTGCTGGCCGTCCACCCGTCCTGGGTGTTCGCCGTCGACGCCGGCAGCTACCTGGCAGCCGTCTGCTGCGTGGCCCTGCTGCCCGGGGGAAGGCGGGAGCGCCCCGAGGACGAGCCCGCCGCGCCCGGAGTCCGGGCCGCGCTGGCCGAAGGCGTCCGGTTCATCTGGCGGGTGCCCTTCCTGCGCTACGCGGTGGTCAACGCGGCCGTGCTCAACCTGGTGTTCAACGGGCTGCTGATCGTGGTGGTCGCCTCCGGCGGGGGCGCCCTGCACATCGGGGTGCTGACCGCGGCCCTGGGCACCGGCGGGCTGGCCGGATCGCTGCTCGCGCCGGCCCTGGCCCGGCGGCTGCCGCCCGCCCGGGGCATCGCCCTCGGCACCGCCGCGGTCGCGCTCGCCCTGCCCGGTTTCACCCTGGCCCAGGGGCACTGGGCGGCGGTCCTGCCACTGGCCCTCGCCGCGGCCGCCGGGCCGGTGGTCACCGTGCTGATCGCGGTCACCCAGATGGAGGTGACCCCACCGGGTCTGCAGGGCCGGGTGCACAGCGGCATCGGCTTCCTCGCCCAGCTGGTCGCGCCCGCCGGGCCGACCCTGGCCGGCCTGTGCGCCCACGCGTTCGGACTGACCGGCACGGTGGCCGGCGCGGCCGTGATCGTGGTGGTCCTCGCCGTGGTCGGGACGGCCGCCACCGCGGGCCGGTCCGGCTACCGGCCCCCCGGCCCCGCCGGGCCGGGAGGCGACCCGGAACGACGGAGCGACAACCCCGCGGAGGCCGTCCATGGCTGACCTCGACCACCGGGCGGCGCACCCCGCGCCGGCGGACCCGTACCGCTGGCTGGAGGACGCGGACGCCCCGCGCACCCGGGCCTGGCTCGCCGATCAGCGGCGCCTGCTGGCCACCCGCCCGCAGCGCTCCGACGAGCCCGCCTGGGCCGCCCTGCTCGACCGGGTGGAACGGGAGGCGCCCGACCGGACGCCCACCCCGCCCGCCGAGGCCGGCGGCCTGCTCTTCCGCCACGAACGCGGCCCGGACGGCGACGTCCTGACCGTCCGGCACCCCGACGGCACCCGCCGGACACCGACCGAGGGCCTCATCGGCCCCGGCGACCGGATCGCCGGCTGGCAGCCCGAGCCGCACGGCCGGTTCATCGCCGTCCAGCTGCACCGGGACGGAGCGGAGACCGGCGGCCTGCACCTGCTCCCCACCCACCCGGGCGACCGGCCCCGCCACCTGCCCGACGCGGCCCCGTACGCGACCGTGGCCTTCACCGGCGAGGCGCTGGTGTACACCGCCGGCACCCGCACCGAGCACACCCTGGTGGCCCGCCACCCGGCCGACGGCCCCGCCCGTCGGCTCGCCCTGCCGGTGCCCGGCCCGGTCCGGCTCACCCTCCACGGCGGACCGGGCGGGAACCTGCTGCTGCGCACCCGCCCGCAGCCGTCCGGCCCGGTGCGCTGGTGGGCCACCCGGTGGACCGGCCGGGCGGTGCCCGACTGGCAGCCGCTCGACCTCGACGGCCGGCGGGTCACCGCCCTGGACCTGAACGAGACCGTCTGCTTCCTCGCCGGCGACGAGCTGCTCGCGCTGGACCTGGACGAGCTGGCCCGGGGCGCCACCGGCCGGCCCGTGCCGCTCGTCGCGCCGCTCGCCGTCGGCGGGCCGCCCGCTGCCGGCGAATCGCCCGTCGCCGGTGAAGCGCCCGCGGGCCCGGTCACCGCCGTGCGGGTGCTCGGCCCCGGCCGGAGGCCCGGCCTGGCGCTGCTCCGCCGGCTGGGGACCACCCACCGGCTCGACGTGCACCGGCCGGGCGGGGCGGCGGAGGGGGCACCGGGAGAGGCGGCGGGCGGTGCGCCGGGCGGCCGTGCCACCGCACTGCACTGGCCCGCCCGGCTGCGCCTCGGCGCCACCCCGTACGACCGGCACGGGCGGGTCGGCGGGTCGGTCTGGCTGCTCGCCGACGACCCCCGGTACGGCACCTGGACCAGGAGCCTGGACGGCTCGGGCCCGGTCGAACCCCCCGAGCGCCGCGCCGCGCTGCGCACGCTCACCGCCGCCGGCCGGGACGGCGCGCCCGTCCCGGTGACGGTCTGCGACCCCGGGCCGCAGGACCGCGGCCGCCCCGCACCC
>NZ_JBIVVI010000343.1:0-7637 GCF_044757675.1 Kitasatospora sp. NPDC091257 | reverse complement strand
TTTATTGATCCGGCCCCCCCCGATATCTACACCACTACCAACACTCTTTCCCAACACCACGCTCTTCCGATCTCCCCTCGGAAGGGGAGGAAGCGCGGAACTGGGAGCGGTGCGCAGGAAGTCGACCAGGCCGACTTCCTGCGCGGCGGCCTGCCGCGCTGGCCCTCGGCGGTGGAATGCGCGGTAGCGGGAGGGGTCCGCGTGGGGAGTCGACCTCGCGGACTTGCCGCACGGTGGAATGCGGGGCAGTGGAAGGAGCCCGCGTGAGAAGTCGGCCCGGCCGACTTTCTGTGTGCATTCGGGATGGCTGGGTTCGAGTCTGGCAGAAATATGTAGACCGACCGACATATTCGTCGGCGGTGATGCGTGAGAAGTCGGCCGGGCCGACTTCTCACGCGGATCCGGTCCGGGCGGGCTTGGGTCTGCGCGTGAATATGTAGACCGGACGTCATATTTGTTCTTCCGGGGCCGGTCGCCGGGCGGCAGGGGATGTGGACGCCCGCGTGGGAAGTCGGCGGGGCCGACTTCTCGTGCATGAGGGGGTGCGCTTCCGGTGCTTGGTGCTTGGTGCTTGGTGCGGGCGTGGGGCGCGGGCGTAGGGTCGCGGGTCGGGCCGGGATGGGCGGCGGGGAGTGGACGGGACGGGGGTGGCCGGGTGATTTCGCGGGCGCAGGCGGTGGAGGCGGGGCACCGGTGGGTCAACGGGGATCTGCCGCAGGGTGCCGGGACGGTGCGGCGGGTGTGCACCCACGAGTTCGAGCTCGGCTGGGTGGTGTGGGCGGAGCCCGCCCGGCTGGTGGTCGACCCGCGCACGGGGGAGCGGCGGGCGCCCGAGGAGGTGGGGGCGGCCTGTGCCGTGGTGGACCGGGAGAGCGGACGGTTCACGGTGTGGCCCTCGGTGCCGGTGGACGAAGTGGTCGGGCTGTACCGGGACTTCGTGGGCGCCGGCGGCTACGATCCGACCCTCCCGCCGGCGACCGGCCGGGGTGCCCGGGCCGAGCTGACCTACCGGGACGACACGGGTGAGGAACGGTCGCTGGCCCTGCGCTCCGCGGCGGGCCTGCCGCACCCGGCGTTGCGCGGCTGGTGGTGGCTGCGCGAGCAGGGTGTGGCGGCCGAGGACGTGCTCGCCGTCCGGACCGACCTGCGGATGAGCGCCCTGCCCGGCGGCTACTGGTCGTACGCGCTGACCGCCGAACTGCCCCATGCCCGGATCGACTTCGAGCTCCCGTACGGCCCGCGCTTCGACCACCGGGCCGCCGCCGTACGGGCGCTGCCCGCGTCGCCGGACGGTCCGGTCCGCAACCGGGTGCCCTTCCCCCGCGCACCGGGCGGGGCACACCCGGCGGGCGAGGCGGCCGACGAGTCCGACAGCGCGCTCGCCGCCCGGCTCGCGGAGCGGTTCGGCCCGGCGGGCGTCCAGCGCTTCGAGCCGGCGGACGTCGCCCGCGCCGAACTGCCCGGGGACGCGGCCGCGCTGCTGCTGGCGGTGGGCGTCCCGGTGGCGGTGCCGGGGCTCTTCGCGCTGCACCACCCGGGCACGGAGGCGATCGCCGACGGCACCCGCCAGGGCACCGTCCTGCCCCAGCTCGCCGCGCAGCTGGCCGAGTCCGGGCGCGGCACCCGGGCGGCCGAGCGGGAGCGCCTGGCGCTCGCCGGGCAGTTGGTGCTGGGGACGGACGGCTGGGCGCTGCTGGCCCTCGGCCCGGTGGACGGCGCCGTCCGGGCGGTGGACCCGGACTACGCGACCGTCCGTCACTGCAATGAGAGCCTGCGCGCCTTCGTCCGCTGCCTGGAGGTGTTCGCCGGCTGGTGGCCCGTTCTGCGCGGGCTCGACCCGGTGGCTGCGGGTGGGGCGGTGGACGTCCTGCAACGCGCGCTGGCGGAGGTGGACGGCACGGTGTTCGCGGACCCGGAGAACTGGTGGGCCGTCATCGTGGAGCAGCTGTGGGACGGCCTGTTGTGACGGTCGGCCGTCACAACAGGCCGGCCGTCACCGGTACCGTCGCCCACCCGCACCGCCGGTACCGTCGCCCACCCCGCCGGCACCCTGCCCGCCCGCGCGGCCACTGAGCGCCCGGACGGTCCGGGCGCGGACGACCCGGGCCGCCGGATCGCCGTCGGTCCCGCCGCCCGGTCCCGGACCAGCGCGAATACCGTCACACCCCCTCTCACCAGGGTCCGCATCGCGTAGCGTGGAGAGTTATGCGACTCGGTGTGCTCGACGTAGGTTCCAACACGGTCCACTTCCTCGTGGTGGACGCCCATCCGGGCGCTGCCCCGCTGCCGGCCTACTCGCACAAGGCCGAGCTGCGTCTGGCCGAGCTGCTGGACGCGGACGGCGCGATCAGCGCGGCCGGCGTCGAGCGGCTGGTCGGCCATGTCGCCTCCTCGCTGCGGGTCGCCGAGGACAAGGGCGTCGTCGACATCCTCCCGTTCGCCACCTCCGCCGTGCGCGAGGCGGCGAACGGTGAGGAGGTGCTGCGCCGGGTGGCCGCCGAGACCGGCGTCGAGCTGCGCGTGCTCTCCGGACAGGACGAGGCCCGGCTCACCTTCCTGGCCGTCCGCCGTTGGTTCGGCTGGTCCTCGGGCCGGCTGCTCAACCTGGACATCGGCGGCGGCTCGCTGGAGATCGCCTGCGGCCTGGACGAGCAGCCGGATGTCGCCTGCTCGCTGCCACTGGGCGCCGGCCGGCTGACCGCCCGCTGGCTGCCGGGCGACGTCGCCGACCCGGAGGTGCTGCGCGAGCTGAGACGACACATCCGGGCCGAGCTGGCCGCCGTGGTCGGCGAGATCAACCGTCTCGGCCCGCCGCGGCACGCGGTCGCCACCTCCAAGACCTTCAAGCAGCTGGCCCGGATGACGGGCGCCGCCCCCGCCGACGCGGGCCCGTACGCCGACCGCCGGCTCACCCGCAGCGGGCTGGCCTCCTGGCTGCCCCGGCTGTCCGCGATGACCGTCGCCGAGCGTGCCCGGATCCCCGGCGTCTCCGAGGGCCGGGCCAAGCAGCTGCTGGCCGGGGCGCTGGTCGCCGACGCCGCGATGGACCTGTTCGGCCTGCAGGAGCTGGACGTCTGTCCGTGGGCGCTGCGCGAGGGCATCATCCTGCGCCGCCTGGACGCCATGGACAGCCCGGCCGACCGCCGCCGCCCGGCGCTCACCCCGTAACCCGGCCGCGCCCGAACGCCGGCCGCGCCCGAACGCCGGGCGCGCCCGAACGCCGGGCGCGCCCGAACGCCGGCCGTCGATCGACCGCGGCCGGGTCAACGTGCCGATGGTCACTGCGCCGGTCATCCCGCCCCGTTCGCAGCGTGCTCCGCTTACGCTGTCTCCCGTGGTGCAACCAGCGGGCGAGGACGGAACGCAGGAGGGCCGCACTCCCGGGAGCGGGCAGTCGCGGTCGGACGGTCCGCGCCGCCGGCTCGGCAAGGCGGTCGCGGGCGCCACCGCCGCCCAGGCCGCCAAGCAGGCCGCGAAGGCCGTCAAGGCCGCCCAGCGCACCGCGAAGACGGCAGCGGCGAAGACCGCGAAGCCGACCGCGGCGGGTCCGGCGAAGACGGCGAAGACGGCGAACACGGCGGACACGGCGAAGACGGCCACCGCACGGAAGCGCACCGCACAGCAGCACACCGCGCAGCAGCCCGCCACCGGGAGGAGCACCCCGAACAGAGCCGCCGCGAAGCCCGTCCCGAAGGAGACCCGCACCGCCCGGGCCGCCGGCGCCGCCAAGGCCGCCGTCCAGTCCGTCCGCTCGGTCAAGGCCGCCAAGCGCGACGCCGCCCGCCCGCCGCTGCTGCGCACCACCGACCGGCTGGTGCTGCCCCGGCACCCGGCCCTGCACATCCCCGACACCAAGGTGGTGCTGTCCACCGCCTCGGTGTACCCGGCGAGCACCGCCGTGGCCTTCGAGCTGGCCGCCAAGCTCGGCTACGACGGGGTCGAGGTGATGGTCTGGAACGACCCGGTCAGCCAGGACATCGACGCCCTGCGCCGGCTCTCCGACGCCCACCGGCTGCCCATCCTGGCCGTGCACGCGCCGTGCCTGTTGATCACCCAGCGGGTGTGGACCACCGACCCGTGGACCAAGCTGGTCCGGGCCCGGGCGGCGGCCGAGAAGCTGGGCGCGAGCGCGGTGGTCGTCCACCCGCCGTTCCGCTGGCAGCGCCAGTACGCCAAGGAGTTCGTCGAGGGCATCAACCGGATGGCGGGCGAGACGGACGTCCGCTTCGCCGTCGAGAACATGTACCCGTGGCGCTACCGCGACCGCGAGATGCTCGCGTACGCGCCGGGCTGGGACGTCACCGACGAGGACTACCGGCACTTCACGATCGACCTCTCGCACGCCGCCACCTCCCGGATCGACACCTTCGCGATGGTCGAGCGGATGGGCGACCGGCTCGCCCACGTCCACCTGGCCGACGGCAGCGGCTCCGGCAAGGACGAGCACCTGATCCCCGGCCGCGGCAAGCAGCCCTGCGCCGAGCTGCTGGAGCACCTCGCCCGCACCGGTTTCGACGGCCACGTGGTGCTGGAGGTCAACACCCGGCGCTCGGCCTCCCCCGCCGAACGCGAGGCCGATCTGGCCGAGGCCCTCGCTTTTACCCGCTTGCACCTGGCCACCCCCTCGCGCGTACGCTGAGCCGTCCGGCCGGATCGGGCGCGAACCGCCCTACCGAGGGGGAGAAGTGACGAACGATCAGAACGCAGGCGGGGCCGGCGGCTTCAGTGAGGTCCGCAACTTCCGCGAGCTGGCCGGGAGCTTCGGCGCGGTGGCCGCCGCGTACGACCGCGGCCGCCCCGGCTACCCGGAGGGGCTGTTCGACGAGCTGGAGCGGCTCTGGGGCCGCGGGCTCAAGGGCGCCCGGGTCCTGGACGTCGGCGCCGGCACCGGCATCGCCACCCGTCTGCTGGCCGCCCGCGGCGCGGACGTCGTCGCGGTCGAGCCCTCCGCCGGGATGGCCGCGCAGTTCCAGGCCGTCTCGCCGGACCTGCCGCTGGTCCGCGGCGTCGGCGACGACCTGCCGTTCCACGACGGCTCCGCCGACCTGGTCACCTACGCCCAGGCCTTCCACTGGACGCATCCCGAGAAGTCCGTCCCCGAGGTGCTGCGGGTGCTGCGGCCGGGCGGCGCCGTCGCGGCCTGGTGGAACGTCTTCGACGAGAGCGTCCCGTGGGTGCGCGCCCGGGACGAGCGGTTGTGGGCGGCGCTGTCGGGCCGCTACCACGGCTACCGCCGGATCGCCGAGCTGACGGTGCCCTTCGCCGCCGCCGGGCTGGAGGTCTCCCGTGCCGAGCTGCGCTGGCAGCGGCAGGTGCCGGTCGAGCAGGTGGTCGACAACCTCACCTCGCGCTCCTACTTCGCCTCGCTGGACCCCGAGCGGCGCGAACCGCTGCTCGCCGCCGAGCGCGCGGCGCTGCTGGCCGAGTTCCCGGACGGACAGGTGGTCGAGCCGTACGTCCTGGACCTCACCGTGGCCGTCAAGCGGGACTGACCGGGGAGGCCCGCCGCCTGCCCGCATCGCGGACGGAGCGTCCGCCGGCCGGACGGCGGGCGTAGGCTCGGTACCCACAGCGGCCCCCGGACCCTCCCAGCAGCGGGGTGCCCGCGAGAGCCCCGAAGGAGTGGAGCACAGTGCCCGAGCTGAGGTCCCGTACGGTCACCCACGGTCGCAACATGGCAGGCGCCCGGGCGCTTCTCCGGGCGGCCGGCGTAGCCCGCGAGGACTTCGGCAAGCCGATCATCGCGGTCGCCAACTCCTTCACCGAGTTCGTGCCCGGGCACACCCACCTCCAGCCGGTCGGCCGGATCGTCTCCGAGGCGATCAAGCGGGCGGGCGGCATCCCGCGCGAGTTCAACACGATCGCCGTGGACGACGGCATCGCGATGGGCCACGGCGGCATGCTCTACTCGCTGCCCTCGCGGGACCTGATCGCCGACTCGGTCGAGTACATGGTGAACGCGCACTGCGCCGACGCCCTGATCTGCATCTCGAACTGCGACAAGATCACCCCGGGCATGCTGATGGCCGCGCTGCGCCTGAACATCCCGACCGTCTTCGTCTCCGGCGGCCCGATGGAGGCCGGCAAGGCCACCCTGGTCGACGGCACCGTGCGCAAGCTCGACCTGGTCGACGCGATCTCCCAGGCGGTCAACGAGAACGTCTCCGACGAGGACATCGCGATCATCGAGGAGAACGCCTGTCCCACCTGCGGTTCGTGCTCCGGCATGTTCACCGCCAACTCGATGAACTGCCTGACCGAGGCGATCGGCCTCTCGCTGCCGGGCAACGGTTCGGTGCTCGCCACCCACACCGCCCGCCGCGCCCTCTACGAGGACGCCGGCCGGACCGTCGTCGAGATCACCAACCGCCACTACGGCCAGGACGACGCCTCGGTGCTGCCCCGGGCGATCGCCACCCGCGCCGCCTTCGAGAACGCCATGGCCCTGGACATCGCCATGGGCGGCTCGACCAACACCATCCTGCACCTGCTCGCCGCCGCCCAGGAGGCCGAGCTGGACTTCGACCAGCGGGCCATCGACGCGATCTCCCGCAAGGTGCCCTGCCTGTCCAAGGTCGCGCCGAACGGCTCGTACTACATGGAGGACGTGCACCGGGCCGGCGGCATCCCGGCCATCCTCGGCGAGCTGTACCGGGGCGGTCTGCTCAACGAGGACGTCCACACCGTGCACGCCGACTCGCTCGCCGAGTGGCTCAAGACCTGGGACGTGCGCGGCGGTTCGCCCTCCGCGGAGGCCGTCGAGCTGTGGCACGCCGCCCCCGGCTGCGTCCGCTCCGCCGAGGCCTTCTCGCAGTCCGAGCGCTGGGAGTCGCTGGACACCGACGCCGCCAAGGGCTGCATCCGCAGCGTCGAGCACGCCTACTCGGTCGAGGGCGGCCTGGCCGTGCTGTACGGCAACCTCGCCGAGGACGGCTGCATCGTGAAGACCGCCGGCGTGGACGAGTCGATCTGGACCTTCAGCGGCCCGGCCGTCGTGGTCGAGTCCCAGGAGGACGCGGTCGAGGCGATCCTCGCCAAGCGGGTCAAGGAGGGCGACGTCGTCGTCATCCGCTACGAGGGCCCCAAGGGCGGCCCGGGCATGCAGGAGATGCTCTACCCGACCTCCTTCCTCAAGGGCCGGGGTCTGGGCAAGGCCTGCGCGCTGGTCACCGACGGCCGCTTCTCCGGCGGCACCTCGGGCCTGTCCATCGGCCACGCCTCCCCGGAGGCGGCCTCCGGCGGCACCATCGCGCTGGTCGAGGACGGCGACACCATCGCCATCGACATCCCCGGCCGCCGGATCTCCCTGGAGGTCCCGGAGGAGGTCCTGGCGGAGCGCCGCCGGGCCCTGGAGGCCGCGGGCGGCTACCGGCCGAAGAACCGCGACCGGCAGGTCAGCCAGGCCCTGCGCGCCTACGCCGCGATGGCCACCTCCGCCGACAGGGGCGCCGTCCGCGACGTGTCCAAGCTCGGCTGACCCGGCCGGGCCCGCACGGAACGGCACCGGGCCCGCACGGAACGCCGCCGGGCCCGCACGGAACGAGGAGGAGCCGTCCCACCGGCCGGGACGGCTCCTCCGCCGTGTGCGGCGGTCGGGTGATAATCGACGGCGCTGGCGCTCGCGGGCGAGTGCGTGG
>NZ_JBIVVI010000342.1:0-7655 GCF_044757675.1 Kitasatospora sp. NPDC091257 | reverse complement strand
GGTGGTGCCGCCCTCGGGGCCGGTCTCCTCGGCGACGGCGGGGGCGGGGGTCGGCTTCCCGCTGTGCTTCCCGCCGCGGTGACCGCCGTGCTTCCCGTCGTAGTGACCGCCGCGGTGACCGCCGTCCGTGAGCGGGGCGGGCGGGGCGGCGGGCCCCGCCAGCCGTACTCGCCGGTCGGCGGCGGCCAGCAGGGCCGGCCGGTGCGCGACCACCAGCACGGTGCGCGCCGGATCGGCGGCCAGTGCCCGGACGGTGTCCACGACGGCCGCCTCGGAGGCGCCGTCCAGGTTGGCGGTCGGCTCGTCCAGCAGCACCAGCGGCCGGTCGTCGGCGAGCAGCACCCGGGCGAGGGCGAGGCGCTGGCGCTGCCCGGCGGAGAGCCCGGCGCCGTCCTCCCCCAGGACGGCCGCCAGGTCGGTCACGAAGTCGAGCGCGTGCGCGGACCGCAGCGCCGTCCACAGCTGCTCGTCGGTGGCCTGCGGCCGGTAGAGCCGCAGGTTCTCGGCGACCGTCCCGGCGAACAGGTGCGGGTGCTGCGGCACCCAGGCGATCTGCCGCCGCCAGCTCTGCGGGTCCAGCTCGGCCAGGTCGTGGACGCGGCCGTCGGCGGCGGTGATCCGGACGGTGCCGGAGTCCGGGGCGGTGAGGCCGAGCAGGACGGCCAGCAGGGTGGACTTGCCGGCGCCGCTGGGGCCGGTGAGCGCCGTGCTGGAGCCCGGGCTCAGGGTCAGCCCGGCGCCGTCCAGGGCGGGCTCGGTGCGCCCGGGGTGCCGGACGACCAGGCCGTCGGCGGCGATCTCGGCACCCGCGAGGTCCGGCGCCGGGGTGGTGCCGGCGGCGGGCAGCGGGGTCTCCAGCACCCGGAACAGCTCGTCGGCGGCGCTCAGCCCCTCGACGCTGGAGTGGTAGAGCGCGCCGACCTGGCGGATCGGGAAGTACACCTCGGGGGCGAGCACCAGGATCAGCAGCCCGGTCTCCAGGTCGAGCGTGCCGTCCACCAGCCGGAAGCCGACGGTGACGGCGACCAGCGCGACGGACAGGGTGGAGAGCAGTTCCAGGGTGAAGGAGGAGACGAAGGCGATCCGCAGGGTGCGCAGGGTGGCGCGGCGGTAGTCGGCGGTGATCCGGGCGATGGTGGCGGCCTGGGTGCGGGCCCGGTTGAACACCTTGAGGGTGGGCAGCCCGGCGACCACGTCGAGGAAGTGGTGGGAGAGCCGGGCCAGGGTGTTCCACTGCCGGTCCATCCGGGACTGGGTGGCCATCCCGATCAGCACCATGAACAGCGGGACCAGCGGCAGCGTTCCGGCGATGATCGCGGCCGAGGTGAAGTCGGCGCCGACGATCCGCAGCAGCACGATCACCGGGACGACCACGGCCAGCGCCAGCTGCGGCAGGTAGCGGGCGAAGTAGTCGTCCAGCGCGTCGATGCCGCGGGTGGCGAGGGTGGTGAGTTCGCCGGTGCGCCGGCCCGCCAGGTAGGACGGGCCGAGCGCGGTGGCGTGGTCGAGCAGCCGGCGCCGCAGGGTGGACTTCACCCGGGCGACGGACCGGTGCGCGGTGAGCTCGGTGAGCCAGCCGACCAGCCCGCGCCCGACCGCCGTCAGGGCGAGCAGCAGCAGCGGCGTGGTCAGCTCGCCGAGCGTCGCCCCGCGCTGGAAGGCGCGGACGACGATCTCGGCGATCAGACTCGCCTGGGCGACCACCAGGGCCGCGCCGACCGCGCCGAGCAGCACGGATCCGACGAGGAAGGCCCTGGTGGTGCGGGCGTACCCGAGGAGTCGGGGGTCGACCGGCTTCATGGCGTCAGGCCTGGTCGAGCGGGGCGGCCGGGTTGTGCCCGGGGATGTGCTGGACGCCGATCCGCTTGCGGAACACCCAGTACGTCCAGCCCTGGTAGAGCAGCACCAGCGGGGTGAAGATCGCCGCCACGACGGTCATCACCTTCAGCGTGTAGGGCGAGGACGCGGCGTTGCCGACGGTCAGGCTCCAGTCCGGGTTCAGGGTGGAGGGCATGACGTCCGGGAAGAGCGCCAGGAAGAGCATCCCGACCGCGGCCACGATGGTCGCCCCGGAGAGGCTGAACGCCCAGCCCTCGCGGCCGAGCTGGTTGGCCGCCAGGGCGCCGAGCAGGGCGACCACCGCGACGATCATCGCGGCGAGGCTGCGGCCGTTGCCGTGGTCGGCCTGGGTCCAGATCAGGAAGGCCAGCGCCAGCACGGCGGTCACCAGACCGGACAGCAGGGCGGCCCTGCGGGCCCGCTCGCGGATCTCGCCGACCGTCTTGAGCGCGGCGAACACCGAGCCGTGCAGGGTGAACAGGGCGAGCGTCACCAGGCCGCCGAGCAGCGCGTACGGGTTCAGCAGGTCCCAGAGGGTGCCGATGTAGTTCTTCTGCGCGTCGATGTCCACGCCGCGCACGATGTTGGCGAAGGCCACGCCCCAGAGGAAGGCCGGGAGGAGGGAGGTCCAGAAGATGGCCTCCTCCCAGTTCCGCTGCCAGCGGGCGCCGTCGCGCTTGGCCCGGTACTCGAAGGCCACCCCGCGGACGATCAGGCAGACCAGGATGACCAGCAGCGGGATGTAGAAGCCGCTGAAGAGCGTCGCGTACCAGTCCGGGAAGGCCGCGAAGGTGGCGCCGCCGGCGGTCAGCAGCCAGACCTCGTTGCCGTCCCAGACCGGGCCGATGGTGTTGATCAGCACCCGTCGTTCGGCGGTGTTGCGGGCCAGCAGCTTGGTCAGCACGCCGATCCCGAAGTCGAAGCCCTCCAGGAAGAAGTAGCCGATCCACAGGACCGCGATCAGCACGAACCAGACGTCGTGGAGTTGCATGTCAGATCCTCAGTTCCCCGGTGTCCCGGCGCCTCAGTAGGCGAAGGCGAGCGGCTTGTCGGCGTCCTCGTCCGAGGACGGTCCGCGCAGCGACGGGTCCTTGGTGGGCGGCTGCTCGGTCACCACCGGGCCGGCCTTGGCGTACTTGACCAGCAGCCGGACCTCGATGACCGCGAGGATCGCGTACAGCGCGGTGAAGGTGGCCAGCGCCCCGATCTGGGTGCCGACGCCGACATTGGGGGAGACGGCGCTGGCCGTGGTCATCAGGCCGAAGACGGCCCAGGGCTGACGGCCCATCTCGGTGAAGATCCAGCCGAAGCTGTTGGCGATCAGCGGGAAGCCCATGGTCAGGATGCCGATCCGCCAGCTCCACTTGGTCAGCAGCGGCCCCAGCTCGCGCTTGGGGGTGAGCATCAGCCGGGGCACCTCGGTCTCGCCGGTGCGGAACTCGGGGCGCAGGAAGAGCTTCCTCCGGGTGGTCCACAGGCCGATCAGGCCGGCCAGGAAGGAGGTCATCCCGAAGCCGATCATGAGGCGGAAGCCCCAGTAGGTGACGAAGATGCTCGGGATGTAGTCCTTGGGGTCGCCGCCGTGCTGGGCGGCCTCGGCGGCGGCGGTGTCGTTGATGCCGGGGACGGAGGAGCTGAAGTCGCTGTGGGCGAGGAAGGAGAGTATTCCGGGGATCTCCAGGGCGACCGAGTTGTGGCCCTTGCTGACGTCGCCGACCGCGAAGACCGAGAACGGGGCCGGCGCCTGGGTCTCCCACAGCGCCTCGGCGGCGGCCATCTTCATCGGCTGCTGCTCGAACATGACCTTGCCCAGGGTGTCGCCGCTGAGCGCGGTGCCGGCGCCGAAGACCACCGCGAGCACCAGGCCGAGCCGCAGCGAGGTCCGCATCGCGGCGGTCTTCTTCGGGTCGGCGGTCTCCGGCTTGCGCTTGGCCTTCCAGAGGTGGAAGGAGGCGATGCCGACGACGAAGGCCGCACCGGTGAGGAAGGCGGCGGTCAGGGTGTGGAAGACGACCACGAGGGTGGTGTTCTGGAACAGCACCCGGACGACGTCGGTCAGTTGGGCCTTGCCGGTGACCGGGTCGATCGCGTAGCCGACCGGGTGCTGCATCCAGGAGTTGGCGGCCAGGATGAAGTAGGCGGAGAGCACGGTGCCCAGGGCCACCATCCACATGCAGGCACAGTGGATCTTCCTCGGCAGCTTGTCCCAGCCGAAGATCCACAGGCCGATGAAGGTGGACTCGAAGAAGAAGGCGATCAGCGCCTCCATCGCGAGCGGGGCGCCGAAGACGTCACCGACGAAGCGGGAGTAGTCGGACCAGTTCATGCCGAACTGGAATTCCTGGACGATTCCCGTGACCACGCCCATCGCGATGTTGATGAGGAAGAGCTTTCCCCAGAACTTGGTGGCGTGGAAGTACTTCTCCTTGTCCGTCCGCACCCAGGCGGTCTCCAGACCGGCCACGATCGCGGCCAGGCTGATCGTGAGCGGGACGAAGAGGAAGTGGTAGACGGTGGTGATGCCGAATTGCCATCGCGCGATGGTCTCGTGAGCGATTGCCAGTTCCACGTCGCCCTCTCTCCCAACCTGCCCGCGTGACGACGGGCATCTTCCGGACAAACTTCATCTATAGCCGTAGACCGTTGCTCAACTACGCAAGCTTGTCCGCTTGTGAACGTGAACACGTTCACAAGGAGCAGTATCCACCATCCTTACGGGGGAACTGCAGGTGGGGTGGGATTGACAGCCCGGTGCGCTGCGCCGCGGCCCGCGGTGCGGTCCGCACAGTCTGCGGACCCACCGCGGACCGGGGCAACGAACGACGGGGCGGACGGCCGGACCGTGTTGGCCGAACCGGCGCTTGACAGGCCCGCGACCCGGTCGCCCCGGCCGGATCCGCGTGCTACCGGCGCCTCGCTACGCGCGGCCGAGCAGCTCGGTCCCCGGGGCGGAGTCGGCGCGGGCCGTGAAGAACCCGGTGAAACCGGCGAGGAACTCCTCCCGGGTGATCCGCCCGTCCCCGTCGGCGTCCAGCCGGCGGAAACCGTGCGACAACTCCGCCGGGTGCACCCGCGACCCGCCGAACACCGTGCGGTACTCGTCGAACTCCAGGAAACCGCTGCCGTCGGTGTCCGCCGCCGTGAACACCGCCCGCAGCGCGGGCAGCAGCCCCCGCTCCAGGTAGGCCTCGTCCCGGTCCAGGCCGGACAGGGTGGCCGCGACGAACTCGTCCCGGTCGACCCTCCCGTCCCCGTCGGCGTCCATCACCGCGCGCAGCTGCTCCCACCAGCTGTCGAAGGCCTCGTACACCCGGGCCTCACCGGCCTCGTCCAGCTCCAGCTGCCAGCACACGTTGTGCGCCATCGCCCGCAGGTCGTGCACGGTGATGAAGCCGTCGCCGGTCTGGTCCAGCACCTCGCGGAAGAAGCGGTCCAGCCGGGGCCCGCGGCCGTCCCGGTGCGGGTGGCGGCGCTTCGGCGGCCGGGACGGCTCCGGCGAGCGGTAGCGCAACCGGTCCGGGAGGAGGGGGACGACGGCGCCGGCGCCGCGGTGCAGCACCGCGGACAGCAGCGCGGCCCGCCGGGTACGGACCACCCCGAACCGCTCCCGCACCGCCGGCGGCAGGTCCGCCACCGTCAGCTCGCGGATCACCCGGGCGACCACCAGCCGCACCACCCGCCACCCCGCGTCACCGAGGAACCGGAGCCGGCGCGGCCGGGGCGCCTCCCGCAGCAGATCGTCCAGCAGGTGGCGCGCCGCCTCGGTGAACTCCAGCCGCTCCCGCGCGTACCGGGCGAAGTAGGCCGGCAACTCCCCCACGGTTTCCGGGATCTCGCCCTTCGGGAGGCCGAAGGCGGCGACCGCCTCCCGGAACTCCGCGTACGCCTGCGCCACCTCCTGCGCGTCGTACGGGTCCCCGCCCAGCCGGCGCATCGCGACCACGCCCTCGAAGAGCGTCAACAGCACCCACGCCCTGGTCGCCGCGTCCCCGGCGTCGTACGGCCGCCCGTCCGGCCCCGTCCCCCGGATCCGTTTGTGCGCCCGCTCCAGCCGGGCGACCTCCCGGTGCAGCGACTGCGCGTCCTGGTAGAACAGCCGCCGCCCGCTGCCCAGCGTGTGCTCCACCCGCCGCCACGGGTGCGCCCGGTACGTCGAGTGCTCCGCCATCCCCGCCGACACCACCGGGTCCGCCGCCTGCAGCACCAGCAGCCGCCACGCGACCAGCAGGATCCGCCACTCCGAAAGGTCCCGCTTGAACGACGCGGACCGCTCAGCCACGAGCACGCTCATGGACACACCCCACTTCCCGTCCAGTGTGATCAGCCCGCGCGAGTCCGCACGGGCAACGGCTGGACGGTCGCACGCGGCCGAGGGGCCGGCCGGGTGAACGCGATTGATTCACTCGATCGAGGAGTTTCGGGGCCGGAACGCCGGAACCGCAGGACGGGCCGGGGCCTGTCCTGCGGTTCCGGGGTGGTCGCGCCGTCCTCCCGAGCGGGCGCGACCGGGGTGGGTCAGGAGGTGGGGCGGGTGGCCGGCTTGCGGCGGGAGACGTAGAGGGCCGCGGCGCCGAGGCTGATCGCGAGGCCGGCACCCAGGGCGAGGTACGGGGTGGCCGGGTTGGAGCCGGTCTCGGCGAGTTCGGTGGTCGAGCCGGTGGTGGCCCGGCTGGTCGACGTGGTCGAGGTGCTCGACGTGGTCGAGGCGGTCGACCTGCCGGTGGTGCTGGTCTTGGCCGTGGTGGTGGTGTTGGAGACCGGGGTGACCGCCGCGGGCTGCTCCGCCGGCTTCTCGGCCGGCTTCTCGGCGGGCTTCTCGACCGGCTTCTCGGCGGCCGCCCTCGCTTCGGCGAGGGCCTGGTCCGCGGCGGCCTTGGCGGCGGCCGCGGCCTTGGTGGCCTGGTCCGCCGTGTGGATCCGCCGGAACGCCTCGACCCGGGCGTCGTCCAGGGCGTTCCCGGCGGCGGTCACGGCGGCCTTGGCCTTCGCGTCCGCGGCGATGGCGGCGTTGGCGGCGTCGATCGCCTTGAGCATCCGCTCCCTGGCCTTGGGCAGGTCCTCCTCCTTGGCGGAGCCGTACGCCAAGGAGGCCTCCTCGGCCTCCTTGTTGGCGGCGTCCTTGGCCGCGGCGGCCTTCACCGCGGCGGCCTTGGCCTCCTGGTACTTGCCCTGGTAGGGCTGCGAGTCGTTGAGGAAGGCGGAGGCCTCGGCCCGCACCGTGGCCTCGTTGGCGACGGCCGCCGTCCAGGCCTTGGCGGCGTCGGCGGCGGCCCGCTCCAGCTCGGCGATCGAGCCGTTGTCGCTCCGGGTCTGGGCCGCGGAGGCCGACTCCGCGAAGGCGGGTGCCGCGGAGAGCACCACGGCGGGCGAGACGACGGCGGCGACGAGGGCGGCCGAGACCAGCGAACGGCGGAGTTTCACAATGACCCCTTTCGGGCCTGCAGGAAAGCAAAAGCCTCGACCGGAAGGGTTTCCGACGGCCGGGCAGCACCGATCATAGGCATACGCATTCTTGACGCTCCATGCCGGATTCCGGCAATGACCGGGCACCGTGTCTTCCTGGTTCGCCGGGGAATTGACGAGTCGACAAAGTCGGGGCCGGTCCGCTGCGCAAAGGCCGGAATTCCCGACATTCGGGCGAACCCGCAGGAAATCCGGTCAGTGCTGGCAGGGCAGTTCGACGCGGAAGGTGGCGCCCTCGCCCGGGGCGGTGCGCAGGGTGAGGGATAACAGATAACAGCGGACGGATGACAGAGTTTGAAATCTGTCATCCGTCCGCTGTTCCCCGTCGCCCGTCAGCTCGGCTCGTACCGCAG
>NZ_JBIVVI010000341.1:0-7668 GCF_044757675.1 Kitasatospora sp. NPDC091257 | reverse complement strand
CCTGGAGACCCAGACCCGGGTCTCCTACGGCCCCGGGCTGTTCGCCAGGGGCACCAATACGTCGGTGGTCGTGCACGAGCTGGCCCACCAGTGGTACGGCGACAGCGTCTCGCTCTCCCGCTGGTCCGACATCTGGCTGAACGAGGGCTTCGCCGAGTATGCGCAGTTCCTCTGGTCCGAGCACGAGAACGAGGGCACCGCACAGGAACTGGCCGACTACATCTACGCCTCACGCCCGGCCGACGACCCGTTCTGGACCGTCAAGCCGGGCGACCCGGGCGAGGACAACCAGTTCTCCCTCGCGGTGTACTACCGCGGCGCGCTGGCCATCCAGGCGCTGCGCAACGCCGTCGGGGACGAGAAGTTCTTCCGGATCCTGAAGGGCTGGCCCACCGAGCGCCGCTACGGCAACGCCACGATTCCGGAGTTCCAGGCCTACGCCGAGCAGGTCTCCGGGAAGAAGCTCGGGGACCTGCTGAACACCTGGCTGTTCACCCCGAGCAAGCCCGCCGTCGGACCGGTGCCGCCGGGCACCGCTGCCGCGGCCTCAGCCTCGGCCTCGCTGGCGCCGGGCGCGGACGCCGGCCGGGACGCGGGGCAGCCCCCGGTCGAGCCGAAGTCCTGGAAGAAGATCCAGGAGACCAGCTCGGTGCACGAGGGACGTCACTGACGGCAGGGCGGCACAGGAGGATCGGGCCGGCGGTTCCGCGCGCACGGCGGGGACCGTCGGCCCGGCCTATGCCGCTCCGGGGCCGTCGGCCGCCAGCAGTTCGGTGAGGCGGCGGACGGCGAAGGGTATGAGCTCGCGGACCGGGACCAGGCGGCAGGCCGCCTCGCCGACCAGCACCTCGCGGATGCCCGCCCGCTCCTCGAACTCCCGCCCCACGACAGGGAAGTGGGTGTCGTTGTCGTCCGCCACGTCCGGTGCCTCGATCCAGACCCGCTCGCCCTGGATCGCCATCGGGAAGCGGCGGAGCTTGAGCCGGCGGTTGGGCGCGAAGGTCTCCGCGTAGTGCAGGAAGGTGTTGCGGTTGTGGCCGACGCCGACCAGCAGCACGTACCCGCCGAGGTCGTGCAGCGCGCCGAAGGGCGACTCCCGGCCGACGGCGAAGCCGAGCGAGCGCCGGGCGGTGACCTCCCGGGCGTGTGCGCCCACGGCGGCGACCGAGACCTGCGGGTGGGTGCTGCGCAGGCTCTCCGGCAGGGTGCGCAGTGCCTCCGCCACCGCGCCCGTGGCGGAGCACATCTCGGAGTGGAACAGCGGTACGGCGGACCGGAGTTCGGCCACTTCGGGCCCGAGGGCGCCGCTGTGCCCGGGAGCCGGGTCACGGACCGTGTCGGAGGTGAAGGTGGGCGCGGCGACGGTGCCGCCGGGCCCGACCGCCGCGCGCAGGCTGGCCACCACGGCCGCCGCGCCGCCCTCGACCCGGCCGAGGCTGGAGAGCGAGGAGTGCACGATCAGCGCCATGCCCTCGCGGACGCCCGCCCGGTGCCAGCCCTCCACGAGGTCGGCGGTGGTGAGCGGGCCGGTGCCCGGTGTGGTCATGGTGCCCCCTGCGGTGCTGTTCGTGCTGGGATCGTTCGGGGCCGACCATAGCGGGTGGCACTGACAGTCGGTCAGGACGGGGGTGCCGTCGGCCGGTCCGCGGGCCGGAGCCCGGGTCGGAACCCGGTCCGGATCGCGGGTCGGTGCGCGATCCGGCTCACGATCCGGCTCACGGTCGGGCGGCCGGTCGCAGGCGCGGGTAGTCGGTGTAGCCGGTGGCCTCCTGGCCGTAGAGGTGGGTGGGGTCGACGGGGGCGAGCGGACCGTCCGCGGCGAACCGTTCCGGCAGATCGGGGTTGGCGATGAAGGCGCGGCCGTAGGAGACCAGGTCGGCCAGGCCGGCGGCGAGCACCGCCTCGCCGCGCTCGCGGTCGGTGGCGGCGCGGTTCTCGCCGACGTTGCCGATCAGCGGGCCGGACCAGCGCGGTCGCAGGTCGGCCAGGGCCGGGTAGTCGTCGTTGTCGGTGAGGTGGAGGTAGGCCAGGCCGAGGGCGTCGAGTTCGCCGAGCAGCGCGCGGTAGACCGGCGCGGGGTCGGCCTCGTGCATGCCGAACTGCGGGTTGCCGGGGGACAGTCGCAGGCCGAGGCGGTCGGGGCCGACGGCCTCGGCGACGGCGGTGACCAGCTCGATCGGGAAGCGCAGCCGGTCGGCGAGGGTGCGCGGGCCGTACTCGTCGGTGCGCAGGTTGGTGTTGTCGGCCAGGAACTGGTGGATCAGGTAGGAGTTGGCGCCGTGGAGTTCGACGGCGTCGAAGCCGGCGTCGAGGGCCAGGCGGGCGGAGCCGACGTGGTCGGCGACGGTGCGGTGGATCTCCTCGCGGGTCATGGCGCGCGGGGTGACGGCCTCGGCCTTGCCGCCGTCCTTGACGTGCACCGGGCCCGGGGCGGGGACGGCGGAGGGGCCGGCCGGGACGTCGCCGAGCAGCCGGTTGAGCGGGTGGCCCTGGCGTCCGCCGTGCATCAGCTGGGCGACGATCCGGCCGCCGGCGGCGTGCACGGCCTCGGTCACCGCGCGCCAGCCGGCCACGTGCGCGGGCGTCTCCAGGCCGGGCAGGCGCCAGCCGGACTGGCCCTGCCGGCTGGGCCAGATGCCCTCGGTGACGATCAGGCCGGCGCTCGCGCGCTGGGCGTAGTGCTCGGCGACGACGGGCAGGGGCGTACCGTCCTCGGTGGCCCGGTACCGCGTCATCGGGGCCATGACGACGCGGTTCGGCAGGTCGAGCCGGCCGAGGCGGTACGGGGTGAGCAGGGTCGCGGTGGCGGTGGTGGTCATGCCGGTACGGTAAAACCTGACATCAGTGTCAGGTTCAAGCGCGCTCGGCGGCCTCGGTGAGGATCAACTCCTCGATGCCGTAGAGGAATCGTTCCATCGCGGCGCGCGGGAGCAGGGACGGGTCCGCCGTCATGGCCAGGCTCAGCGCCTCGGCGGACTGCAGGACGTCCAGGGCGTAGGTCAGGCCGGGGCGCGGTTCGAACTCCACCGGCCAGGTGAGCGTGGTCCGGTCCTCGCCGGGGTCGGCCGCCACCGGGAGGAGCTCCCGGGTGTCGTTGAACACGCAGGAGCGGTCCGCGAGTCGGACGCCCTCCGCGGTCAGTCGCGCGACCTCGGCGGCCAGGGCCGACCTGTCGTAGTACGCGTGCCGGTAGGTGCCGATCGCCGCGGCGTGGGTCCGGCGCACCACCTCGCCGAACTCGGCCGTGGCGTCCGGAAGACGGAACAGGCCGTCGCCCGCGACCACGCTCACCGCGTCGGCCAGTTCGGGCAGGAAGCGGTTGTTGACCACGACGTTCAGCACGGCCTCGGTCGAGCCGGCGAGCCGGGCGGTCATCGCCGCCGTCGCGGCGAGCAGCACCGAGCCCGTGCTGACCCGGTGCCTGGCCGCCACCCGCTCGACGGCCCGGGGCAGGGCGGGGGAGCGGAGCACCGCGTTCGGGAACCGGGCGGGCTGCTCGGCGGCCGGCGGGAAGAGCCGGTCCGGGCCCAGTCGGAGCTTGCGCACGAACTGCTTGCGGGCCGCCGCATCGCGCCGCAGGCCCCGGTCGGAGGTCTGGAACTCGGCCTCCTCCAGCGGCTGTCGGGTGGATCGGCGCAGCTCGGCCAGCTCCTCGGGCGAGCCGCCGAGGCAGAGCGCGGCCAGGTCGGCGACCAGCCGGCTCATTCCGGAGCCGTCCACCGCGGTGTGCGAGAGCACCAGGCTGACGTGCCGGACCAGCCCGTCCGCCGTCACCGCGCCGATCCGCAGCGGCCACTGGACGGCGGTGTCGAAGGCCTGGGCCGCCAGTTCCTCGTGCAGCCGGGCGCCCGGCCCGGCCGGGTCCTGGCCTTCCCCGGCGGTCAGCAGGTGGACGGCCAGGGTGCCTTCGCCGTCCACGGTCTGGCGGAGGTCGCCGGCCTCGTCCGGGAGCAGGCGGGTGTGCAGCGAATCGTGCAGGTGCAGCAGCTGTTCCAGCGCGGTCAGCAGGACCGGCAGCGGCAGCCCCGGGTCCAGCGGCGCCGCGGTGGCGATGTTGTAGCGCGGCGCATCGGCCGGCGGCAGCTGTCGTACGGCGTCCCAGATGGCCCGTTGGCCCCAGGTGGCCGGGCCGGATCCGGTCCGGCCGGACGAGAAGGGGATCTCCAGCAGTTGACGAGTGGTCACCGATCGGCTCTCCGTGGTGCGGTGGTCGTTGAGTCGTGCCGGTGCGTTGGGAGCGCGGGTGCTGCTGGGGAGAGTGTGGCGCACCGCCCGCCGCGCGTCGAGGGCTGCGCCGGTGGCGCCGGTCGAGTGCGCGGGTCCGTCGAGGCGGGCCGGGTGGAGCCTGCCCGCTCGTCGCCACGGGTGGTCCTTGGGGTTCCAAAGGTCTCTTGATGTGAAGTATCTTGATGTCGAGATTGATGTCGATCACGCGACGGGGGACCGCCATGCGGGGAAACGGACTGATGGCGCAGCTGCGGCGGCCGCCGGGCGGGCGGGACGCGCGGATCATGCTGCTGGCGCAGTGCGTCGACCGGACCGGCACGGGGGTGTGGGCGGCGGCCTCGGTGCTCTACTTCACCTATGCGTGCGGAATGGACGCGCGCCGGCTGGGGCTGCTGCTCGGGGTGGGGGCGGTGGCGGGGATCGTCGGGTCCCCGCTGGCCGGGCGGGCGGCCGAACGGTTCCCGGTGCGGTGGCTGCTGATCGGCTGCCACCTGCTGCGGCTGGGGGCGATGGGACTGCTCCTGGTGGTCGACGACTTCGCCGCGCTGCTGCCCGTGGTGGCCCTGATCTGCCTGGCCGAGCGGGCCGCCAAGACGCTGGAGATGCTGTTCGCGACCCGGGTGGCGGGCGAGCGGCGGGCCACCTACCAGGCGCTGTTCCGCAGTGTGGCCAACGCCGGGTACGCGCTCGGCGCGGGCGTCGCCGCGATCGGACTGGCGGTGGGGACCGCGGGCGCCTACCGGGTGCTGATCGCGGCCAACGGGCTGTCCTACCTGCTGGCCGCCGTCCGCCGTGCCGAGCCCCTGGCGCGACCGCGGCTACCTGCGGTTCGTCCTGCTGGACATCCCGCTGAACCTGGACGACTCGATCCTCAACGTCGGGCTGCCGCTCTGGCTGGTCCACCACACCGGCGCGCCGCACGCCGTCGTCCCGGTCTTCCTGGTGCTCAACACGGTGCTCGTGGTGCTGCTGCAACTGCGGGTCTCGGCCTGGGCGGAGGGCGCGCTCGGGGCGGCCGCCGCGCTGCGCTGGTACGGGGTGACGGTGCTGGGCGGCTGTCTGCTGATCGTGCTCGCCACCGGCGCCGGGCCGGTCGTGGCCTCGGTCGCGCTGCTGGGCGCGGCGGTCCTGATCACCCTGGCGGAGCTGCTGCGCTCGGTGAGCTCCTGGGAGCTGGCGGTGGTGCTGGCCCCGCCGGGCGCCCGGGCCTCGTACCTGGGGGTCGCCGGGATGTCCCAGTCGGTGCAGAAGTCGGTGGGGCCGCTGCTGCTGACCGGCGTGGTGATGGCGGCCGGACCGCTCGGCTGGCTCGGTCTCGGCGCGGCCACCGTCGGTCTCGGCGCGCTCCAGCGCCGGGCCGGCCTGCGGCGGCTGGCGACGCTGGGCGGGGCGGCCGACGGCACCGTGGCCGAGCCGGCGCGTCCGGCCCCGGCGTCGGCCACGGTGGGCTGAGCCGATTGGAGGCCCGCGCCGGCCCAAGGAGCGGGCGTGCCGCTCAGCGGGCGGCGGCCGCCACCGGGCGATGGCGGAGCATCCAGCCGGCGGCCGGGGCGGCGCACAGGGCGGCGAGGACCACCGCCCCGGCCGCCACCAGCCCGACCGGCCGCCACGGCAGCGCCCACGGCCCCGGCACGCCGAGGACGCCCAGCGCGGCGTGCATGGCGCCGAGTTGGGCGCCGGCCACGGCGCAGCCCAGCACCACGCCGACCGCCGCCACCAGCACCGCCTCGGCGGTCACCAGGCGCACCACCTGGCCCCGGGTGGCGCCGGCCAGCCGGAGCAGGGCGAGTTCGCGAAGGCGGTCCCCGGTGGTGGTGAGCAGGGTGTTGGCGAGCGCGATCGCGGTGTAGAGGAGCGCGAGGCCGAGCACCAGGACGGTCCGCAGCCAGGAGATCCGGGCGTTCGCGGGCGAGGTGGCGGCGAACCAGCCGGCCCGGTCGAGGACCGTCGCCCCGTACGGGCGGAGGGCGGCCCGGGCGCGGTCGAGGGCGGCCGGGCCGTCCGTGCCGGGGGCGAGCCGGACCTCGATCCGGTCCACCCGGGCGCCCGGGGCGTTGGCGGCGGTGACGTACAGTCCGTTGTCGCCCAGGCCGTCGCGCAGCACGGCGACGGCCCGCAGAACGGTCCGGCTGCCGTCGGCCCGGACCACCGGGACCGGCTCGCCGACCGCCCGGCCCCACTCGGCGGGCAGGATCAGCGAGTCGTCGTCGAGACCGGCCGGGGAACCGGCCAGCAGGGGGAGCCGGGCGAGGGCGGCCAGGCCGGCC
This sequence comes from Kitasatospora sp. NPDC091257, assembly GCF_044757675.1. Taxonomy (NCBI): domain Bacteria; kingdom Bacillati; phylum Actinomycetota; class Actinomycetes; order Kitasatosporales; family Streptomycetaceae; genus Kitasatospora; species Kitasatospora sp. NPDC091257. The sequence continues at coordinate 1,174 of NZ_JBIVVI010000341.1, read as the reverse complement.
GGGTCGGCGGTGCGGGCCTCGGAGCGGACGGTGACGCCGTCCGGCTCGACCAGGGCCAGCGGGGTGGGCGCGGTCGCCGAGACGGCGCTCACGCCGGGGACGGCCCGCAGGGCGGCCACCAGCGGGGCCGCCGGACCGGCGGGGCGGACGACCAGGTCGGCGGCGGTCCGGGCACGGGCCTCGGCGGCCCGGGCGGCGCCCACCGTGTCCAGCGCGCCGCTCAGGGAGCCGGTCAGCGCCACCGCCACCAGCACCGGCGCGGCCACCGCGCCGGTGCGGCGCAACGCGGCGGCGGCGTTGGCGGGCACCAGCCGGCCCGCGTACCCGGTGAGCCGGACGGGCAGCAGCAGGCCGAGCACCCGGACCAGCGGCGGCGCCAGGAGCGGGGAGAGCAGGCCGGCCGCGCAGATCAGCCACATCGGCCGGGTGGTGTACGTCTTGCGGTGCAGCAGGTCGGCCGGGTCCGTGACGAGTGCGCTGCCGGCCAGCGCGGCGGCGGTGAGGACCAGACCGAGGCCGAGCAGCAGCCGGCCGCGGGTCAGCACCCCGGTGTCGAGGTCGGCCGCACGCAGGGCGTCCAGCGGGCCGACCCGGCCCGCGCGCAGAGCGGCCACCGCGACCCCGCCCAGGGCGACCAGCAGCCCGGTCCAGAAGGCGGCGTGCAGCGGCCAGGCCGAACCGCTCGGGGCGAACCCGGGCGGGGCCATGCCGACCCCGGACAGCCACCGCAGGAGCGCGGGCGCGCCGAGCCGGCCGAGCAGGCAGCCGGTGGCGGACGCGGCCGCGCCGAGCAGCAGCGCCTCGGCGAGCACCGTGCGCCGGACCTGGGCCCGGGTGGCCCCGGCCAGCCGGAGCAGGCCCAACTCGCGTCGGCGCCGGACGACCGCGTACGAGTAGGTGGAGGCGACGACGAACGCCGAGACGAACACGCTCACCCCGCCGGCGGTGCCGAGCGCGGCGACCAGCGAGACCAGCTCCCCGCCCCCGGGCGGCGCGTCGAGCGCGGCGGCGAGGCCGAGCAGCATCACGGCGGTCATCGCGACGCCGAGCGCGAGGGCGAGGAAGGCGCCGAGCAGGGAGCAGCGCGTCCGCGCCGCCGTCCACGGCCGCCGCCAGGGCGGTGAGCGCGAACTGCGGGTCGAGCGGCGTCAGTCCGCGGCGGCGCAGGTACTCC
>NZ_JBIVVI010000340.1:0-7680 GCF_044757675.1 Kitasatospora sp. NPDC091257 | reverse complement strand
CCTCGGGCTCGACGCCCAGGATGTCGCGCACGCCCTTGACGTACTCGTCGCTGTTCTCGGCGTCCCGGGAGGCACTGGTGGCGACGAAGCGGACCAGTGTTCTCGTCTCGGCGGCCGACTACCGCACGACCCTCGGTTCCAAGGGCAACGGCGTCAAGGCGGGCACCGTGAACCGGCTGCCCCACCCGGTGGCCGGCGTGGCCGGGGTCACCAGCACCACCGAATCCGCCGGGGGCGTCGACGGCTACACCGACACCAGCGGCGGAACCCTCCAGGCCGGGGTGCACCTGCGCTGCATCCCCTTCGTCACCCCGGACCGGCGCGGCTGGTTCCCCTTCCACATGCTGACTCCCTCCCAGGACTCCTACGACACCCTCCGCCGCGCCCTGCACGCCCGCCAGCCCCCGGGAGTTCCGGTGTGGCTGAGCCCCCCGGGCTACCGCGGCGTCCAGGTCCTGGCCCGGGTGGTGCCGACCGACTACCTCACCGACCGCGACCGCGCCCTGCTCGGCGAGGCCGCGGAACGCGCGCTCTACCGGTGGTTCGACCCCGTCCGCGGCGGCCCGCAGGGAGCCGGATGGCCGCTGGGCCGCCACGCGTACGCCGGGGAGGTGCACCACGTCCTGGAGGACGTCCCCGGCGTGGGCCGGGCCGACATCGTGCGGCTCTTCGAGGTCCGCCCGCCGACCAGCGCCAACGCGGCGGAGGTGGACGTCGTCGACTGCGGCCCCGAGGAGACCGTCTACTCGACCGGCCACCACGTCACCGTCGCCGAAACCCCCTGACCCTCCCTTCGGCCCGCCGGCAATGAATCAGAAAGGCCGCGATCCACCGATGCAACCACCTTCCGACCCGGACCGGACCGACGGGACCGACGTGCACGCCGTTCCCGGGAAGCTCCTCGCCGTGGACTGGGCCTCCGACACCCTGATCGTGGCGGCCCCGGACCCGCAGACGGGCCTCCCCACCGTCGCCACGGCGAAGACCGGTACCAACCCCCGGGCGGTCGCCGTGGGCGCCGGGAGCGCCGTCGCCCACACCGCCAACCACGCCGCGCCCACGGCGGCTCTGTCCTGTGTCCCGCTCGACAAACCCTCCGACGCCAAGTCCTACGGGGCCGCCCGAGGCGCCTGCGCGGTGCTGGCGGACCTCCACGACGACCACGTGTGCCTGGCGTCCTCGGGAGACCGCCTCGTCCAGGTGTTCCACGCCCGGGACACCGCGCCCACCGGCCACGTCATGGTGCCCGGCCGGCCGTTCGCCCTGGCGGCCGGCCGCAGCGGTGCCACCCGCGTCGGGGTGGCGCTCACCGAACCCGACAGCGCGGGCAGGCCGCTCGTCGTGATCGACCTCACCGACCCCGCGCAGCCCGCCCTGCTCCCCCTGCAGGACACCGTGCCCGGGACGGTGCGGGACCTGACGGCCTCGCCGGACGGGAAGTTCCTCTACGCCGTGAGCCGGCTCGACGACGGCTCCGGGAGCCTGACCGTCGTGGACCCGGCGGGTACCCCGCGCGTCATCCGAACGGTCCCGATGGAGGCCGACCCCGTGTCGGTTGCCGTCAGCCGGAACGGCCGTACGCTGGGCGTCGTCTGCCAGGGGTCCGCCTGCCTCTGGGCGGCCGCGCTGGACACGGGCACCGGGCTGCCCGGCGCACCTGTCGTCCTGCCCGTGGTGCTGAGGCCCTCAGCCTTGGCCCTGTCCTCGGACGGTGGTCTCGCCTGCGTCACCAGCCGCACCACCGGGCGGGTCAGCACCCTCCTCCTCGACCTCGCCGACCCCACCCGTCCGGCCGGCGGCAACCGGCGCGACCTCGCCGGCGGCGCGACACCGAGCCACGTCGCCTTCGCCACCGACGGCGCCCACGCCTACCTGACCGACCAGGGGAACCTGCTCACCCTGCGCACCGGGCCGGCCCAGGACGGCACCATCGACACCGGCAAGGACTCGCGGCCGGTGGCCGCCGCCGTCACACCGGACCACACGTGGCTCTGCACCGCCGACTCGGCGTCCAACCACGTCACGGTCACCGAGCTGGCCAAGGAAGGCCCCGCGAAACCCCTCACCCTCGTACCGGCCACGCTCCGACCCTGGGGGATCGCCACCGGCGCCGTCCCCGGCGGCGAACCGTTCGCCTGCGTGACGAGCCCCGACACCGGCACCTTCGCCACCCTCGTCCCGGAAACGGGCCACCGGCTCGGCGACACGGACCACGTCACCACCCATGTGATCGCCCTGCCCCAGGGGACCGAGCCCCGCGGGGTCGCCGTCACCCCGGACGGCCGGCACGCCCTGGTCGCGGACTCCCGCACCGGCCCGACGGCGAAGGACCTGCTGGTCATCGACCTCGCCAGCGGCTCCACCACCATTCCCAAGCCCGTCACCGGCTGCACCAGGCCGGTCGGTGTCGCGGTCGCCGACGACGGCAACACCCTGTACGTCTCCGACTGCCCCGAGGGGATGGGGTGGGGCGACGACTGGGGCCGCATCAGCGTGCTGCGCCGATCGGGCGAGGCCTGGACCCTGGACGAGGGCGCGTCCATCACCAAGGACAGCACCCACCTGCAGGGCCCGCACGAGGTCGCCGTCCACCGCAGCGGCAAGGTGACCACGCTGTACGCCACCAACTACTCCGAGGCCGGGGGCACTCATCCGGCCGCCGACCGCACCGTCTCGGTCTTCACCCGGAGCGACGGCGACACCTGGACGCACCACTACCTCAAGGGCAAGGACGCCAAGAAGCGGGCGGTGAGCCAGCCGCACGGGATCGCGGTGTCGCCGGACGGGCAGCGGCTGTACGTGTCGAGCAGTAAGACGGGCACGGTGGCCCAGTTCAGCCTGGACGGCGAGTCGTCGGTCCTGGAGTGCTGGTTGGAGACGTCGAAACAGGAGGACAACTGGGCATCGCTGGCCCTCTCCGCGGACGGCACCTACCTCTACGCCACCTCGCAGGGCACCGACCAGGTGTACGGCATCGCCGTACCGCAGGCGGCGGACGCCCAGATGACAGCCCTGGACAACCTGGAGAAGGTGACAGCACCGCGAGCAGTGGCGGCCTCCGGCAACGGCACCCTGCACATCGCCACCCGCCCGTCCGGCGGGACCCCGCAACTGTTCACCGTCACCCTCGACCCCGACAACCGGCTGAAAGCACTTCACGCCGTCCCGGACGAGGAGCCGCTCGCCGAAGGCGGGTGCAACGGCGTGGCCGCCCTTTCCGCGGACGGACCCGTCTTCCTGACGGACGACACACCGGGCACGGTGGAGGTCCGCGGTACCCAGGTGAGGCAGCTGCCGCTGGGGGACGCCGAATCCCGGCTGTGGGACGTCACCTGTACTCCGGACGGGCGGTACGCGTGCGTCACCGACCGGAACGCGAGCAAGCCCGCCGTGCACACGGTGCGACTCGCCGACCCGTGGCCGGTGACGGCCGTGACGGTTCCGGCCGACCCGATGGGTGTCACCTGCTCCCCGGACGGCCTGCACGCCTACGTCGCCTGCCACCAGAGTAAAAGCATCAGCGTGCTGCGCCGCCCCCCGGTGCTGCTCGACGTCCCGCCTGTGCCCCTCACTCCGCCGGAGGCTCCCAAGGCCGCCGCGGCCCACCCGGACGGCGAGCACCTCTACCGGGTGTGCGGCGACGACGTCATCCCGGTCCGGCTGTCCGGCACCGACGACGGACAGAAGCTGTCCGTTCCCGGCGCGTGCGCCCTGGCGACCCGCGCCGGCGGGAAGTTCGGGTACGTCCTCAGTGCCGGAGCCCAACCGACGGTGCGGGCCCTGGACCTCTCCACCCCGAACGCACCGAAACCCACCGGAGCGCCGCTGGACCTGGGCACGGGAGCGACACCGACGGCGTTCGCCCTGAACCCGTCGCCGCCCCACCGGGCCTACGCGGCCGGCAGCACGGCCGGTGGAACCGGCGTCCTGTGGGTCCTGGACCTCACCGCGGCCGACAGACCGGCACTGCTCACCACCGTTCCCGTCGGTGTTCCGGTCACCGCCCTGGCCCTGCTCCCGGGCAGCCCCGGGCACCTGTACCTGCTGGCCCCGGCCGGTGCGTCGGGCAGCGCTCTGCATGTGTGGGAACTCCCCGCCGACGATCCGTCGACAGTGGTCGAACGTTCCCGGGCCCGGCTCGACCTGGGGGGCCGTCCGCGCTCGATGGCCCTGCACCCCGGCGGTGGTCACGCCTACGTCAGCACCGAGGACCACCGGGTGCACCTGGTCGACCTGACCGATCCCGGCGCTCCGGCCCCGGTCGGCAGCATCGACGTCACGGAAGCCGGCGTGCTGGCCGCGAGGCCGGACGGGAACGGAGCATGGCTCGTCCGGAGCGCCGAGGTCACCGGAGTGGGACTCGGCGCGCCGGCGGCGGCCGGTGCCCCCTGGACCGGGCTGACCGCACCGCAGAACCTCGCCGTGACCGCGGACGGCAGCCGGGTCCTGGTGACCGGCGAGAACAGCGGGGTCCTGCACATCGTCGACGCCGCCACCGGCCGGTTCCGCCGGTCCGTGTCGAGCGGCGCCGGCCTCGCCGGTGTCGCCGCGCACCCCGACCCCGCGAAGGAACGGGCCTACGTCGCCGACACCGGGAACGGCCGGCTGGTGATCGTCGACACCGCCGCCCCGAGGCGGACCGGCAGCCAACCGGTCGGCCTCGACGTCCGGCAGGTCATCTGCGAGTGACCGAACGGTCAGTCGACGGTGATGTCCTCGTAGGTGATCGTCACCTGCTCGGTGGCGGGCCCCGACTCGGCGGCACCCAGCGTCGGCCCGGTCCACCGTGACGCCCACGCGTTCGCCAGGTGGATGCGTCTGACCGTGTTCCGCTTCGCATCCATCAGCGAGACGGTGACGTTCTGCCGGGCACTGTCGAGATCGGCGTTGACCAGCGTCGCCTTGATCCAGTCCGTGAACGCCTTGCTCTTGTCCATGCCCCTGGTCACGGTGATCTCCCCGCTGCGCCGGGCGCCGGGTTGCTTGCGCACCACCAGCTGCCCCGTCGCGGAGACCTGGCGCACCTCCACCACGTCCTGCTCCAGGGTCAGCCCGGACACGTCCTGGACCGTCTCCACCTGGAACTTGCCGAGCTCGATGGCGAAGGCGTTGGCACTGAACGAGTCACCTGTCAGCATCGTGATCCACTCCTCTCCTCGGTTTGCGGGTCAGCTGGTCTGGGCCGGCTGGCCGGTGATCTGCGTGATGGTGAAGTGGACGAACTCCGCCGGCCGTACAGGAGCGACGCCGACCGCGCAGATCACCTTGCCCGCGTCGATCGTGTCGGGCGTGTTGTTGGTGTCGTCGCAGGTGACGTAGAAGGCCTCCGCCGGGGTGCGGCCGAGCAGGGCGCCCTGCCGCCACTGGTCGGTGAGGAAGCTGGTGACGGCATGTCGGAGGCTGGCCCACAACCGCTGGTCATTGGGTTCGAACACGGCCCAGGTGGACGACTGCTTGATGGACTCGGCGAGGAAGCAGACCAGGCGCCGTACGTTCAGGTAGCGCCAGTCGCGGGTCCTGGAGCGGGTACGCGCCCCCCACACCAGCAGCCCCTGCCCGGGCAGGACCCGCATGCAGTTCAGCCCCAGCTCGTTGAGCTCGCCGTGCTGCGCGTCGCTCAGCAGAGTGGGGAGTTCCAGCACGCCCCGGAGGTTCTGGTTGGCCGGAGCCTTGAACACCCCGCGCTCCGCGTCGGTCCGTGCCCAGACTCCGGCGATGTGCCCGCACGGCGGAACGGTCGAGCGCTCGCCGTTCAGGTCGAGGACGGTCAGCCAGGGGTAGTAGACGGCGGTGAACTCGGCGTCGGTCGTGTCCTGCGACGGGAGGAGACCGAGGAAGGTCTTCACCTGTTCGCTGTTCAGGTCGCGGGGCGGCTCCACCACGGCGACCCGGTTGCGCATGTCGGAGCAGTGGGCCACCACCAGGCCGACCAGCTCCGCGAACTTGTCGTGTGCGCCTTGGGCGCCGATCCACAGATCCGGGGCGGCGACCATCGAGACGTCGTGCAGGGTACGCAGCCCGGCCAGCCCGGTTCTCTTCAGATCATCGCCATTGAGCGCAGCCTTGAAGTCACCCTCGCGGCTGAGGGGGACGATGTAGCAGGCTGTTCCGCCGTTGGCGAAGAATCCGTACACCGCGTCCGGCAGGAACGACGGTCGGGCCTGCATGATCGCCCAGTATTCCTCCTGGATCTCGTCCTCGTGCTTCTTGGCCGCCACGAACGCCTTGACCGCGTCGTCCCAGCACAGATAGGCCTCAAGGGACTTGGTGAGCTTCGTGATGGAGTCGGAGACCACCTTCTTGTCCACCTCGGTGAGCTTGTCACCGTTCTTCTGCTTGTTCTGGACGGCGAGGAGCTTGTCGAATTCGGGTTCGGTGAGCTCCTTCGGCACGGCCAGACTCTTGAATTTCTCCTGGGCGTCCTGCCGCGACTGGTCGAGCTTCTCGCGGTATTCCGTGCTCTTCTTGAGCTCTTTCTCCAGGGCGTCCAGCGTCACCCCCGGTTGGTGGTGGAACAGGTCAATGAATTCGGTCCAGCTCCGTACCAGCCGTGGTGTCGCGGGATCATCCGGGGTCTTCACGGTGAAGCCGAGGAACGCCGGGGTGGAGGTTCCCACGCCGGTGATCGTGTGAATGCCGCTGGAGAGTTCGTCGATGTAGACACCAGGGGCCAGGGGATTCGGGGACATGGGCGTCACACCCTTGTGGCTCGGGCCGTCCGGCAGCGGGCGGCCGATCGGTCAGGTCACCCGAACCGGCGGAACGAGGGTTCCGTCGCGCGCAGGTCGTTGTGTGCGGCGCGGTCACGCACATGCGCCCAGCGAACCATTCGTGCACCATCGGAATGTCGCGACATGAGGACAGGTCGCCCGGAGGCACCACAGCCGGGACACGGGTGGGCGGGTCGGTGGCCGTAGCCGTCGCCGGGCGTCGCCTCGTCCCGCCCTCCCGATGGGGCAACGGATCAGCAGGAGGTCGTATGAACGCCGACAGCACGTCGCCGAACCACAGCGTCGTCGAGGCATGGGTGGCAGAGGTGGAGCCGGACGGCGGAAGCCGGGTCAGGCTCCGGTTCCCGGCGTCCGGCCGTGCGGAGCCCGGCGGTTGGTGCCAGGTCCTGGGAACGGCCGCGGAGCCGTTCCTCGCCCTGGGGGACCGGGTGCTGGCCGCGTTCGTCCAGGGTGACCCGGACCGCGCGGTGGTGCTGGGCCGCCTGCCCGGCGGGGAGAACGGGACGGACGCGGAAGCAGGCGAAGTCGGCCGACGGGTGATCCGCTCCGGGCACGGCCATGAAGTGGTGCTGGACGACTCCTCGTCCTCGGCGGCCGTCACGATCAGGTCGGCCGCCGGGCACGTGGTGGACCTGGACGAGGAAGGGTCCACCCTCCGGATCGCGCTGGCCCCGGGCGGTGCCGTCACTCTGGCGGGGAAGGGGGACTACGAGGTCACGTCATCGACGAAGATCTTCCTGAAGGCGCCGGAGGTGACGGTGGACTCGCCCGCCATCAACCTCGGCGGCGACGCCACCGCCCAGCCGCTGCTCCTGGGCCAGGCGATGTTCGCCGCGTTCAACGCGCACACCCACGCGACCGCCGGCCCCGGAACGCCGTCGCCGCCGGTGCCGCTGCTCACCCCCGCTGTCTTCGCCAAGAAGGCCCGCACCGCCTAGACGGGAGGTGG
>NZ_JBIVVI010000339.1:0-7680 GCF_044757675.1 Kitasatospora sp. NPDC091257 | reverse complement strand
CGCCGCCCCCGCCCGGGGCGGCGCCCTCGATGTCGCTCCCGGGGGCGAGCACGCCGTGGGTGGCGTACGCGGAGCCCCAGTTGCTGATGTCCAGCGGCTCGCCGTCGGGTCCGGCCGCGCCGACGGCGAGCACCGTCGGGACGGAGGCCGGCACCTGGGCGCAGTCGCAGCCGTCGTTGCCGACGGCCGCGACCACCAGGACCCCGTTCTCGTCGCACAGCCGCAGCGCCCGCTCCAGCATGGGGTCCGGCTGGGCGTCCGTGCCGGCTTCGCCGCCGCTGATGTTGATGATGTGCGCCCCCTCCTGCACGGCGCGTTCGACGGCCCGGGCCAGGTCGAGCTGCGGCACCCGGCCTTCGCCCGCGTCCGTGAAGACCGGCAGGACCAGTCCGCGGCAGCGCGGGGCGATCCCGGCGTACGGACCGTCGGGCCGGCCGAAGAGCAGGCTCGCGACGTGGGTGCCGTGCAGCGACATCGGGCCGTTGCCGGCCGGTTCGGCGACGAGCGTGTCCAGCCGGGTGAGGTCCGCGCCCTCGAAACAGGGGTGCGACAGGTCGACGGGACCGTCCAGGACGGCGATGCACACGGCCGGGTCGCCGAGGAGTCCGTCCTCGGGGGTGCGGACGTCGTGCAGCACCGATCTGGCTTTCATGGGAATCGCCTTCCGGTGTCGGGCGGGGCTTCGGGTGCGCTCCGCCGGGCAGCAGGTGGTGCCAGTCAACGGGGCGGCCGTCGCACGGGTGTGCCCGGGAGCGTCACGGCCGGCGCGGGAGCGCCGTCGCGGACGCGTCGCGTCCTCGTGACGGATCCGCCGCGGCCGTTCGCCGCGTCACGGCCCGGTCGGTGCACGCGCCGTGACCGCCGGCGGTCCCGCGGACCGGGCCGGGTGCCCACGGCGGAGCGGCGGCTTCTCCAACACCCGTTCGGGGGCGGCCCATTAGGGTGTCGGCCGGTCGACTGCGGGGCGCCGCCGTCACGGTCGGCGACGACGGCCGTGACGCCCGGGCGGCGTCACCGTGACGCCGTCACAACGTCCGTGCGACGCACGCGCGACGGTGGTCCGGGGCCGGACGGACACGGCCGTGACGGGCCTCGGCCGCAACCGGGGCATGTCCGAACGGGTGCGGGCGACGGACTGTCGGGACAGAGTGGGGGTGTGTTGTGGGACGGTCCGGGCATCGAGCTGCTGCGGGGCTTCGAGGCCACCGACGCGGGACGCTGTGTCTCCCTTCCGGTGAGTGCTCAGCACCTGCTGGCGTTCCTCGCCCTGCACGACGGCGGCGTCCAGCGCGGGGCGGTCGCCGAACGGCTCTGGCCGGACTGCACCCAGCACCGCTCGGCCGCGAACCTGCGCACCGCCCTCTACCACGTGCGGCGCGGCCGGGCCATACCGGTCGAGAGCCCGGGGCAGTGGCTGCGCCTCGCCCCGGCGGTCCGGGTGGACCTGCGGTCTGCGCGCTGCTCCGCACGGCAGGTCGTGTCCGGCCTCGACCGGTTGCCGGTCAGCTGCGACGACATCGTGGACGACCTCGCCGCCGAGCTGCTGCCGGGCTGGGAGGAGGAGTGGCTGACGCTGGAGCGGGAGCGGTGGGACCAGCTGCGGCTGTACGCCCTGGAGGGTCTGGCGCACCAACTGTGCGACGCGGAGCGCTATCTGTCGGCGCTGCAGACCGCGTTGGCGGCGATCGCCATCGACCCGGTCCGTGAGACGGCCCACCGGATCGTGGTCGAGGTGCACCTCGCCGAGGGCAACCTCGCCAGCGCGCTGCGCTCGTACCAGCACTACCGCTCGTTCCTGCAGCGGGAGCTGAACGTCGCCCCCTCGCCGAAGATGACCGGACTGGTGCGGAACCTCCAGCGGATGTGACGGCCCGCCGGCGGCGCCCGACTCCACGCCGGCGAAGCGGCCCGGGCGCGGAACGCCGCGCCCGGGCCGGGCCGCTACCGCAGCCCGCGCAGCACGGAGAGCAGCCGGTCGATCTCCTCCGGGCCGTTGTACACGTGCAGGCTCACCCGCACCGAGCTCTCGCGCTCCCCGGCCCTCGCCTGGCAGTGGCCGTCGGCGCGCACCATCAGGCCGTGGCTGTCGAGGACGAAGCCCAGGTCGTTGGAGCCGATCCCGCGGTGCCGGAAGGTGACGATGCCCTCGCGCTGCTGGACCGCGGAATCGGCGGCCAGGCTCGACCGGCAGCCGAGGACCTCGTACGGGGCCAGGGTGCGCAGCCCGTCGGTGAGCCGGGCGGCCAGGGCGGTGTTCCACCGCCGGACGCGGTCCGGCCCGGCGGCGTCGAGCCAGTCCAGGGCGGCCTCCAGAGCGGCGATCCCGCAGGTGTTGGGCGTGCCGTTCCAGCCGCCGGGGGTGAAGACCGGGCCCCGGGTGTTGCGGGCCCACACCGCGCCGGTGCCGGGCAGGGCCATGGCCTTGTGTCCGGAGAAGACCACGAAGTCGACGTCCAGCGTGCCGACGTCCACCGGCAGGTGGCCGACGCTCTGCGCGGCGTCCAGGCAGATCGGCACGTGCGGGCCGACCGCGGCCCGGATGCGGTGGACGTTCATGTCGCCGCCGTACACGTGGTGCACATGGGTGGCGGCGACGAACGCCGTGCGGTCGGTGACGAGTCCGGCCAGCGCGCGGTGGTCGTAGTCGTGCGAGGCCGGGTCGTACGGCAGTTCGCGCACCGTGATGCGCACGCCCTGGCCGGCCAGCAGCCGCTGGGCCTCCAGCCAGGGCAGCGCGTTCGCCTGGTGGTCGGCGAACGGCACGATGATCTCGTCGCCGTCCCGCAGGTGGTGGGGGAGCCAGTCCCGGGCCACCGTGCGCAGCCCCTCGGTCGTGCCGCTGACGAAGTGGACGCCGGAGTGCTGCTGCGGTGCCGGGTCGCCGAGGAAGCGGGCGACCCGGGTGCGGGTGCGGTCGACCAGCGCGGTGGTGGCGTTGGCCCAGGTGTAGGTGCCGCGGCCGGCGTTGGCGTTGGCGGTGGTCAGGTAGCGCTGGACGGCGTCGAGCACCGCCCGGGGCTTCTGCGAGGTGGCCGCGCTGTCCAGGTAGGCCCGGTCCGGGTTGCCGGTGACGATGGGGAACTGTGCCCGCAGGTCGCGGTGCCAGTCGTGGAGCTCGGTGAGGGTGGTCATGGCCGGCTCCGCTCAGTCCCGGACCAGTGGGGCGCCCGCGTCGCGCCAGGCGATGATGCCGCCGGTGAGGCTGCGCGCGTCCCGGTGTCCCATCCGGCCGAGCAGCGCGGCGTACCGGGCGGACTTCTCGCCGACCGGGCAGGCCAGCAGCACCGGCTGGTGGGTTCCGAACGGCAGTCCGCCGTGCAGGAGTTCGTCGAACAGCTCGTCGACGATGTTGATCGAGCCCTCGATGTGCAGGGCCGCGAAGGCGAACGGACCGCGCAGGTCGACCACGAGCGGCCGGTCCTCGGCGATCCACTTCCGGGCGGCGTCGACCTCGACGGTCCGGGCGGCGGCCAGTTCGGCCGGGGTCACGGCCTCCACCGGGTTCGGCCGGGCGGGCTGGTTGAACAGCTCGGGCCGGCGGCGGCGGACGTAGCTGAGGTAGCTCTCGACCCGGTCGCAGACGATGAAGACGGCGGTGTGCCGTTCGCCGCTCGCCCGTCGCGCCAACTCGGCGTCCACGGTGCGCAGGTGGCGCAGGGCGCCGAAGAGGGCGCCGCCGCCGGTCGGGCCGGCCGGCAGGCCGCAGCGGCGCAGCAGGGTGAGCATGCCCTCGATGGCCTGGTCGGAGGTGACCGACGCGATGGCGTCGTAGGTGGCGGGGTCGAACAGCCCGACCTCGTGCACCTCGTCGATGGTGCGGATGCCGGGGATGAAGTCGGACTTGTGGGCGACCAGTCCGAGCACCTCGACGGCCGGGTTGTGGGCGCGCAGCACGGCCGCGACGCCGGTGGACGAACCGGCGGTGCCCACGCAGGCGATGAAGTGGTCGGGGGCGCGGCCGTCGAGGTCCCGGACGATCTCCGGCCCGGTGCCGGTGAGGTGGGCGTCGAGGTTGAGCGGGCTGTAGTACTGGTCGGTGTGCAGGTAGCCGGAGTCCGCCTCGGAGAGCATCCGGTGGATGCGGGTGAGCGGGTCGTCGGTGTCGGTCGGGTCGAGGCACTCGGTGCGGCCGGGCAGTTCCTCGATCTCCGCGCCCAGCAGCAGGAGCAGGTCCTTGACCTCGGGGACCCTCATCCGGTTGGTGACGCTCTTGAAGGGCAGTCCGTGCAGGCCGGCGATCAGTGCGAGCGCCTTGGCGGTGTTGCCGCTCGACAGTTCCACGACGGTGTCGCCGCGTTCGACGGCGCCGGGCAGGGCCTCGCGGGTCATGTTCCAGGCGGCGCGGTCCTTGACGGATCCGAACGGGTTGAGCATCTCCAGCTTGGCGTACAGGTCGATGTGCGTCAGGCCGGTGACCGCCGGGTCGATCCGGACCAGCGGGGTGTTGCCGATCGCGTCGGTGATGCTGTCGTACCTCATGCCTGTCCGTCCCCCCGGTGTCCTGCGGCGGCCGTCACGTCGACGGGCCAGTACTGCTCGTCCAGGCGCCAGCGCCAGGCGCCGTCCTGCCGGTACGCGGCGACCTTGCGCGCCACGGGCTGGCGCAGCGCGCGGCCGGCGCTGAAGTCCATGAGGTAGCCCGCGGTGTTGGCGAAGGCGAGCAGGTCGCCGGGGGCGGGGAGGCGGGGCAGGAAGACCGTCCGGCGGGTGATCAGGTCGGTCTCCAGGCAGAGGTTGCCGATCAGGTGGACGCCGACCGGTTCGTCCGGCGGGTGGGGAGTGGCCGGCGCACCGGGCCGGGGGATCAGCAGAGGGTCCATCAGCACCCCGTGCTCCTCCAGGCCGACGTCCCGCGCGTTCATCTCCAGCCGCACCAGGTGCTCGCCGGCCGCCGTGTGCCGGACCTCCAGGACGCGGGCGAGGGTGGCCCCGCACTGGTCGGCCAGCGCCCGGCCGGGCTCCACCGCCAGGTCGTACAGGTTCTCCAGCAGCAGGGTGCCGAGCGGCCGTCCGAGCGTGGGCGCCGGGTAGGAGAGCAGTTCGTCCAGGTAGGCCTCGGCGGCCACCGGGCGGTGCGCCGGGTACAGTCCGAGGGTGCCGCGCAGTCTGCCGGACTCGTTGCGCAGCCCGTAGCCGTGGCCCTGCCAGGTCAGTGCGGGCCGCTTGCCCAGAACGGCACGGGTCAGTTCGGTGGTGTACCGCTCCCACTGGCCGGCGTCGGCGAGGTAGTCGACCCCGAACCCGCCGCCGATGTCGACGGTGCGGGGCCGCAGCCCCCGGCGCCGGCACTCGTTCAGCACCGTGATGCAGGTTTCCAGGGCGACGGCCTTCTCCGGTACGCCGGTGGTGTCCAGGTGGTAGGCGACGCCGGTCGTCTCCACGGCGTCCCGGTGGCGTTCGAGCGCGTCGAGCAGCTCCGTCAGCTCGCCGACGTCGGTGCCGAACCGGCTCGGCCGGGTGAGCACGGTGGTCCCCGGTGCCCGGAAGCCCGACAGCCGGGGCATGACGCGCACCGGGGGCAGGGCCTGCTTGCGCACCAGGTCGGCCAGGTCGTCGAGTTCGGCGCGGGAGTCCAGGTGGACGGTGACGCCGGTGCGGGCCGCCAGCCAGAGGTACTCGCGGTTCTTCGGCCCGGTCGCCATGATCCGCTCGGGCGGGCAGCCGGCTCCGAGCACGTGCTGGAGCTCGGCGAGCGAGGCGACGTCCAGTCCGGCCTCGGTGGCGGCGAGCCGGCGGACGAGGGCGCTGGAGCGGTTCGCCTTGTGGGCGAAGTGGATCCGGCCGGTGAGGTGGTGCTTGCGGTAGACGGCCTGGAAGCGTGCCAGGTTCTCGGCGATCTGCTCGGGCAGGAGCAGGTTGAGGGGCGATCCCAGGGCGTCGGTGAGGGTGTGGAGGAGGTCGCGTTCCTCCAGGAGGGATCGGAGCGGGGGCTCCAACCGTGGTTCGAGATACAGCGGTAAGGGCCGCATGCGAAACCAGCTCTCCGTGAGAAGTCGGCGGAGGGGGCCGCAGCCGCCGACAGGCTGCCCCGTGTCGGCCCGCGTCCCCCGGCGGTCCGCGCGTCGGCGTGGCGCGCGCGGTCGGACGCCGCGTGCGGCTCCCACCGCGGCGGGCGTCGGCGACCGAGGGAAACGCTAACCGTTTCCCTGGGTGATCAACAGGGCGCGTGTGTCACGCGCTCGCAAAGACTGTGCCGGTACGGAAGTCGGCGCTCCGGATCGTTTCCCGGACGGGTCGCTCCGGATCGCTTTCCGGGCCGGGGTCAGCGCAGGGCGACGAGGACGGAGCTGGTGCCGTACTGCCACACCGGTCCGGCCTGCCGGAAGCCGGCCTCCCGCAGCAGTTCGCCGTGCCGGGCGGCCGACAGGCCGTTGCCGGCGCCGTCCGTCGGGGGCAGCTGCCGCTCGCGGGCCGTCAGCAGGTCGGCGAACTCGGGGACCCGCCCGGCCGCGGCCCACCACTGGGACCAGTCCTCGGCGGCGTCGGCGCCCCGGCGCCGGGCGCGGCGCCGGCCGATCGCGAGGGCGAGCTCGGCGAGCGGCCGGTCCTCGGGGATCAGGTGGTCGCCGTTGACCAGGACGCCGCCGGGCCGCAGCACGCCCGCGAGGTCGCGGTAGATCCCGAGCAGCGCGTCCGGCGGTGGGTAGTGCAGCGCGGTGGTGGACACCACGGCGTCCAGCGGACGGTCGAGCCCGAGGTCCCCGACCCAGCCCGGGCGGCCGATCAGGGTCTCGATCCAGCGGGCGACCTCGGGGTGCCGGGCGCGGCCGAGGGCGAGCAGCAGCGGGTCGATGTCGACGGCGAGGATCTCGGCGTGCGGCAGGCGGGCGGCGACGCGCGCCGACAGCGAGCCGGGGCCGCTGCCGAGATCGGCGACGAGCGGCCGCCCGCGGTGTCCGACGGTCTGTTCCAGTACGTCGGCGATGACGGTGAAGCGCTCCTCACGCTCCACCGCGTACCGCTCCTGCTGGCGCTCCCAGCGGTCCACCCAGGTCCCGGCCAGCGCGGCGTCCACTCGCATTCCGACTCCCGCCGTGTCCGTGCGCATTCGAGGCTTCGCCTTCTGCCAGTGTTGTCATGTTCATATGCCCCCGCAACCGGTCCGGCACGGGGGATCCGGCGAAACGATATCCGTTTTCATGTGCAGGTTTCCACTCGGTCCGCCCGCGCCGCCGACCCGGGGCCCGCCCGTCGTCGGCCGCGGCCCACCCACCCGCCCGGACCAGCCGCGCTGCGCGCCCGGTGCGGTCGGTACCAGGCTGGACACCGAGCCCGGTGACGGGGACCACCGACCGGTGCGATCCTCCGCCGCCGTCGAGTCGAGGAGGAGCCATGGCCGACCGGCCCGAGGACAAGGGCCGCATCGTGGTCGGGGTGGACGGCTCGGAGCCGTCCCGGCGGGCGCTGCGCTGGGCCGTGCGCCAGGCCGAGCTCACCGGCGGTGCGGTGGTGGCGGTGATCGCCTGGGAGTACCCGACGTACCACGGCGCGCGCGGCTGGTTCCCCCCGGGGATCACCGACGAGGCGGCGCTGGAGGGCCGGGCGCGGCAGGAGGCCGACCGGGCCGTCCGGCAGGCCGTGGGGGAGCGGCCGCCGGTCGAGGTGCGCACCGAGGCGCGCCACGGCACCCCGGCGGGGGCGCTGGTCGAGGCGGCCCGGGGGGCGGACCTGCTGGTGGTG
>NZ_JBIVVI010000338.1:0-7685 GCF_044757675.1 Kitasatospora sp. NPDC091257 | reverse complement strand
CCCCGCGCGACGCGGGGGCCCTTCGTGTCGTACCCGGCGGGCGCCGTCGTGCCCGGTGGGCGCTCAGAGCTTGCGCAGCAGCGCCCGGCGGACCTTGTGGTCCGAGCCCTTCTGGAGGATCAGGGTGGCGCGGCCGCGGGTCGGCAGCACGTTCTCCAGCAGGTTGGGCTTGTTGATGGTGCGCCAGACCTGCCGGCCGTACTCCATCGCCTCCTCCTCCGGCACCTCGGTGAAGCGGCGGAAGTAGGAGTTCGGGTCCTGGAAGGCGGTCTGCCGCAGCTTGCGGAAGCGGTCCAGGTACCAGTGCTCGATGTCGTCGGTCCGGGCGTCGACGTAGATCGAGAAGTCGAAGTAGTCGGCCACCGCGAGGCGGGTGCGGCCGTCGGAGCCGGGCAGGGCCGGCTGGAGCACGTTCAGGCCCTCGACGATCAGGATGTCCGGGCGCTCCACGGTCAGCCGCTCGCCCTGCACGATGTCGTACACCAGGTGCGAGTAGACCGGCGCGCTGACCCGCTCCTTGCCCGCCTTCACGTCCGCGACGAAGCGCATCAGCGCCCGGCGGTCGTACGACTCCGGGAAGCCCTTGCGGGCCATCAGGCCGCGCCGGCGCAGCTCGGCGTTGGGGAGCAGGAAGCCGTCGGTGGTGACCAGCTCGACCCGGGGGTGCTCGGGCCAGCGGGCGAGCAGTGCCTGGAGCAGGCGGGCGGTGGTGGACTTGCCGACCGCCACGGAGCCGGCCACGCCGATGATGAACGGGGTGCGGGTGCGTTCGGTGTCCGGGGTGTCCAGGAAGGTGCCCAGCGTGCCGCGCAGCTCGTGCGTGGCGTGGATGTACAGGTTCAGCAGGCGTGACAGCGGCAGGTAGACGTCGCGGACCTCGTCCAGGTCGAGGGCGGTGCCGAGGCCGCGCAGCCGTTCCACCTCCTCGGCGGTCAGCGGCAGTGGCGTACGCTCGCGCAGCGCGCTCCACTCGGCCCGGCTGAGGTCGACGTAGGGGGACGGCGACGGGCCGGGCGTGGCGGCGCCCCGCGTACAGAGTTCGGTCAGCACATGCTCCATTGTGAGCCGTAGCGGCGTTCACGGTGGCTGTGGTGTCGGTCACGCAGCGTTCGCGCGCGGGGGGGAAACGGCCACAGAACCGCCCTTATGCTGGCACGCATGTGCGGAATTGTTGGATACGTGGGCGCTCAGTCCGCCCTCGACGTAGTAATCGCAGGCTTGCAGCGACTGGAGTACCGGGGCTACGACTCGGCCGGTGTCGCGGTGCAGGTCCAGGACTCCGAGGGGCAGTGGAGCCTGGCCACCGACAAGCGGGCGGGCAAGCTCGCCAATCTGGAGAAGTCGCTCGCCGAGACCCCTCTGCCCGGCGGCACCACCGGCATCGGCCACACCCGCTGGGCCACCCACGGCGGCCCGACGGACGCCAACGCCCACCCCCACCTGGACGACCACCAGCGGGTGGCCGTGGTGCACAACGGCATCATCGAGAACTTCGCGCAGCTGCGCGCCGAGATCGCCGAGCGCGGCCACACCCTCCGGTCCGAGACCGACACCGAGGTCGTCGCCCACCTGCTGGGCGAGGCCTACGCGGGTGACCTCGCCGAGGCCATGCGGGTGGTCTGCCGTCAGCTGGAGGGCGCCTTCACCCTGGTCGCCGTGCACGCGGACGCGCCGGACGTGGTCGTCGGTGCCCGCCGCAACTCGCCGCTGGTGGTCGGCCGCGGCGAGGGCGAGAACTTCCTCGCCTCGGACGTCGCCGCCTTCATCGCCCACACCCGCGAGGCGATCGAGCTGGGCCAGGACCAGGTGGTCGAGCTGCGCCGGGAGGGCGTGACCGTCACCAACTTCGACGGCACCCCGGCCGACGTGCGCGAGTACCACGTCGACTGGGACGCCTCGGCCGCCGAGAAGGGCGGCTACGACTACTTCATGCTCAAGGAGATCGCCGAGCAGCCGAAGGCGGTCGCCGACACCCTCCTCGGCCGGATCGGCACCGACGGCCGGCTGACCCTGGACGAGCTGCGGATCTCCGACGCCGACCTGCGCTCGGTCGACAAGGTCGTCATCGTGGCCTGCGGCACGGCCTTCCACGCCGGCATGATCGCCAAGTACGCGATCGAGCACTGGACCCGCATCCCCTGCGAGGTTGAGGTCGCCTCCGAGTTCCGCTACCGCGACCCGATCATGGGCCCGGGCACGCTGGTCATCGCCATCTCGCAGTCCGGCGAGACCATGGACACCCTGATGGCCCTGCGGCACGCCCGCGAGCAGGGCGCCAAGGTGCTGGCGATCTGCAACACCAACGGCTCCACCATCCCGCGCGAGTCGGACGCGGTGCTGTACACCCACGCCGGCCCGGAGGTCGCGGTCGCCTCGACCAAGGCGTTCCTGACCCAGCTGGTCGCCTGCTACCTGGTCGCCCTGTACCTGGGCCAGGTGCGCGGCACCAAGTGGGGCGACGAGATCTTCGCCGTCATCAAGGAGCTCGGCGACGCGCCGAAGCAGGTCGAGCAGGTCCTGGAGACCATGGAGCCGGTGCGCGAGCTGGCCCGCTCGCTGGCCGACGCCCGTTCGGTGCTGTTCCTCGGCCGCCACGTCGGCTTCCCGGTGGCCCTGGAGGGCGCGCTCAAGCTCAAGGAGCTGGCGTACATGCACGCCGAGGGCTTCGCGGCGGGCGAGCTCAAGCACGGCCCGATCGCGCTGATCGAGGAGGGGCTGCCGGTCGTGGTGGTCGTGCCCTCGCCGCGCGGGCGCTCGATCCTGCACGACAAGATCGTCTCCAACATCCAGGAGATCCGGGCCCGCGGTGCCCGCACGATCGTGATCGCCGAGGAGGGCGACGAGACCGTCGTCCCGTACGCGGACCACCTGATCCGCATCCCGGCCACCCCGGTGCTGCTCCAGCCGCTGGTCGCCACCGTCCCGCTCCAGGTCTTCGCCTGCGAGCTGGCCACGGCCAAGGGCCACGAGGTCGACCAGCCGCGCAACCTGGCGAAGTCGGTCACCGTCGAGTAGTCGCTCGGCGGCACGGTGCCCCTGCGGTGGCTGCGTCCCACCGCAGGGGCACCGTGCCGAGCGTGAAGGAGAACGGGGCGGGGAGCTTGATGCGCCTGCCGAATTCGGTTTCGTGGAGGGTGGTGCAGTCGCCGTTCCCCGGATCCGTGAACAGCGTCACCCTGCCGTCGCTGCGGTCGATGACCAGGTAGCACGGGATGCCCGCAGCGGCGTAGCCCAGGTGCTTGGCCTCGCGACCCTTGTGCG
Source organism: Kitasatospora sp. NPDC091257 (assembly GCF_044757675.1). NCBI lineage: Bacteria > Bacillati > Actinomycetota > Actinomycetes > Kitasatosporales > Streptomycetaceae > Kitasatospora > Kitasatospora sp. NPDC091257. The sequence continues at coordinate 4,424 of NZ_JBIVVI010000338.1, read as the reverse complement.
GGCCACAAGGTAGGCGTACGGACCGGCACCGGCGGGGGATCGAAGTGGTTGTCACTCGAACGTGTGCCGCAGGCCCGGCTCCCGCGGGGCGGTGACGCGGGCTAGCGTCGGCGGTAGCCGACCGCCGAAGGAGTTCTCCCCATGCGTCATGCACACCCTGTGGAAACCGTCCGGGCCGCCGAGGCCGAGCTGATGGCGCGGCTGCCCGAGGGCACCCTGATGCAGCGGGCGGCCGCGGGGCTGGCCGCGACCTGCGCGCGGCTGCTGACGCGGCGTCGAGGGCGGGTGTACGGCAGCCGGGTGACGGTGCTCGCGGGCAGCGGGGACAACGGGGGTGACGCCCTGTACGCCGGGGCCGCGCTGGCCCGGCGCGGGGCGCGGGTGACGGCGGTGCTGCTGGCGCCGGAGAAGGCCCACCCGGGCGGGCTGGCCGCGCTGCGGGCCGCCGGCGGGCGGGTGACGGCGGAGCGGGAAGTCGGCCTGGCCGACTTCTCGCGTGCGGACCTGGTGCTGGACGGGATCGTCGGCATCGGCGGCCGGGGCGGGCTGCGCCCGGAGGCCGTGCCGTACGCGAGGGCCGAGCGGCACGGGATCGTGGTGGCGGTGGACCTGCCGAGCGGGGTGGACGCCGACACCGGGGAGGTGCCGGGCGCCGCGCTGCGGGCGGACGTCACGGTCTGCTTCGGCACGTACAAGCCCGGGCTGCTGGTCGACCCGGGGGCCTCGTACGCGGGGGCCGTGCAGCTGGTCGGCATCGGGCTGGAGCCGGGCGCCGCGCAGGTGACGGCGCTCCAGCACGCGGACGTGGCGGCGCTGCTGCCGGAGCCGGGCGCGGAGAGCGACAAGTACCGGCGCGGCGTGGTCGGGGTGGCGGCCGGCTCGGCGACCTACCCGGGGGCGGCGCTGCTGGCGGTGGCCGGGGCGCTGCACGGCGGCGCGGGCGCCGTCCGGTACGTGGGCACGGCGGCCGAGGAGGTGGTGCGGCGCTTCCCGGAGGTGCTGGTCACCGAGGGCGGGCCGGCCGGCGCCGGACGGGTGCAGGCCTGGGTGGTCGGGCCGGGCGGCGGCGAGGGGGCGCGGCAGGCGCTGACCGAGGCGCTGGCGAGCGACGTCCCGGTGCTGGTGGACGCCGACGGGCTGACCGAGCTGGGCCGGCTCGGCCCGGACGCGCTGGCCGGCCGCACCGCGCCCACCCTGCTCACCCCGCACACCGGCGAGGCCGCCCGGCTGCTCGCCGGCGCCGACGGCGGCACACCGCCGGCCGCCGACGACCTGGCCGCGGCCCGGCTGGCCACCGCCCGACGGCTGGCGGCCGGCTACCGCGCCACGGTGCTGCTGAAGGGCTCCACCACGGTGGTCGCCGATCCGGGCGGGGCCGTCCGGGTGAACCCCACCGGCACCTCCTGGCTGGCCACCGCCGGCAGCGGCGACGTGCTGGCCGGGCTGGCCGGCTCCCTGCTGGCGGCCGGCCTCGCGCCGCTGGAGGCCGCGTCGGCGGCCGCCTACCTGCACGGCCTGGCCGGCCGGGAGGCGGCGGGCGTGCCGGGCGCCCCGACGACGGCGCTCGCGGTGGCCGGGGCGCTCCCGGCGGTGTGGCGGGCGGTCCGCGCGGGGTGACCCCGGAACCGGGACATCCGGTTGCGGCGTCCTGAACGGGGTGAACGGGCGGTCCGCCGCACGTCGGCGCGTCGTAGGGGGCCGCCGCGCCGCCGGGCCGTTCGGCGAGGACTCCGGGACGTCTGGGAGACTGACCCTGATGACAACTGCGAACACGACCGGCACAGCCACCCGCACCGACGGCCTCCGGGCCGAGGCGACCATCGATCTCGCCGCCCTGCGCGGCAACCTCGCCGCCCTGCGCGAACGCGTCGGCGGCGCGGCGGTGATGCTCGCCGTCAAGGCGAACGCCTACGGCCACGGCGCGGTCGAGTGCGCCCGGGAAGCGGTCGCGAACGGGATCGGCTGGCTCGGCTGCGCGACGCCGGACGAGGCGCTGGCGCTGCGGGCCGCGGGCATCCGCCCGGAGCAGGCCCGCATCCTGTGCTGGCTGTGGACGCCGGGCGGGCCCTGGCACGAGGCGCTGCGCGCGGACCTGGACATCTCGGTCAGCGGCCAGTGGGCGCTGGACGAGCTGCTGCCCGCCGTCCGCGAGACCGGCATCCCGGCCCGGGTGCACCTGAAGGCCGACACCGGCCTCGGCCGCAACGGCTGCCAGCCGCACGACTGGCCGCGGCTGGTGGCCGCCGCCCGCCGGGCCGAGACGGAGGGGCTGCTGACGGTCGTCGGCGTGTGGTCGCACTTCGCCGCGGCGGACGAGCCGGGCCACCCGTCGATCCAGGCCCAGCTGGACTCCTACCGCGCCGCGCTGGCCACGGCCGAGGCCGCCGGGCTGCGCCCCGCGGTCCGGCACCTGGCGAACTCCCCGGCCGCGCTGCTGCTGCCCGAGTCGCACTTCGACCTGGTCCGCACCGGCCTGGCCGCGTACGGGCTGTCGCCGGTGCCGGAGGTGGGCTCGCCGGCCGACTTCGGGCTGCGCCCGGTGATGGCGCTGACCGCGCGGCTGGCGCTGGTCAAGCACGTCCCCGGCGGGCACGGGGTCAGCTACGGCCACCACTACACGACGCCGGGCGAGACCACCCTGGGCCTGGTCCCGGTCGGCTACGGCGACGGCATCCCCCGGCACGCCAGCGGCACCGGCCCGGTGCAGATCGCCGGCAAGTGGCGCACGGTGGCCGGCCGGGTCGCGATGGACCAGTTCGTGGTGGACCTCGGCGGCGACACCCCGGCGATCGGCGACGAGGTGCTGCTGTTCGGCAACGGCGAGCGCGGCGAGCCCACCGCGGAGGACTGGGCCCGCGCCTGCGGCACCATCTCGTACGAGATCATCACCCGGATCGGCGCCCGGGTGCCCCGCCGCTACCTCGGCGGCAGCCACCCGGAGGGCCCGTCGGCATGACCGGTGCACCGGCCGAGGGCAGTCCGGTCGCGGCGGTCGCCAAGGCGGCCGGCGCCGCCTCCGGGGTGAGCCGGGCGGGTGTGATCGGGATCTCGGTCGGCGTACTGGCGGCGGGGGCGGCCGCGGGCGTCGCGGTGGAGCGGCTGACCGTCGGCCGGGCGATGCGCCGCCGGGCCCGGGCCGAGCTGGACGCGAACGCCCCGTACGGCTCGCTGCGCGGCCGTCCGAGGACGGTGGCCGCGCCGGACGGCACCGAGCTGTACGTCGAGCTGGACGGCACCGGCTGGAGCGGGCCGGACGGGGACGGCGCCGGCGCCGAGCCGCTGACCGTGGTGTTCTGCCACGGCTACTGCCTCAACCAGGACAGCTGGCACTTCCAGCGGGCCGCGCTGCGCGAGGGCATGCGGCTGGTCCTCTGGGACCAGCGCAGCCACGGCCGCTCCGAGCGCTCCCGTTCGTACCTGGCGGGCGAGCCGGCCGGCATCGACCAGCTGGGCGGCGACCTCAAGGCCGTGATCGACGCCGTCGCCCCGACCGGGCCGCTGGTGCTGGTGGGCCACTCGATGGGCGGCATGACGGTGATGGCGCTGGCCGACCAGCACCCTGAGCTGTTTCGCGAGAGGGTCGCCGGGGTGGCGCTGATCGGCACCCTCGCCGGGGACTGGAACGAGGTCAGCCTCGGCCTGCCGAGGGCCGGCGCGAAACTGTTCAGGAAGGTCGCGCCCGGCATGGTGAAGCTGCTGGGCCGCCAGGTCGACCTGATCGAGGCGACCAGGCGGCTGGGCTCGGACGTGGCCGCCGTGTTCTACCGGAGGTTCTCCTTCGGCGGCCGGGACGTCGACCCCGGTGTGGTGCGCTTCGCCGAGCAGCTGCTGGACGCCACCCCGATCGACGTGGTCGCCGAGTTCTACCCGGTGTTCGGCGCGCACGAGAAGTACGAGGCGCTGGCCGCCCTGCGGGGCCTGCCCGCGCTGGTGCTGGCCGGGACGAAGGACCTGCTGACGCCCTCGACGCACAGCGAGGCGATGGCCGCGCGGCTGCCCGGCGCCGAGCTGGTCCTGGCCGAGGGCGCCGGGCACCTGGTGATGCTGGAACGCCCGGAGCTGGTGGACCACGAGCTGGCGCGGCTGCTGCGCCGGGCCGCCGGCTTCGCCGGGGCGGCGCCGCTGCCCGCGGCCGTCCTCGACCTGGCCCGGGAGCGGGTCGCGGAAGGCGTCGTCGACCCCGTGTGAGCCCCGGCGGCGCGCGGATGTGGCACGGTAGCGGTGGCGGCCGGTGGTCGGTGCGCCGGTACGGACCGAAGGGCAAGACACGCGCATGGGCTCGCACGCCACTCTCACCGTCCCCACCCCGGAGCGGATGGGCCGGCTCGGCCGGGAGCTGGCCGCGCTGCTGCGGCCGGGTGACCTGGTGCTGCTCTCCGGGGAGCTGGGCGCGGGGAAGACCACGCTGACCCGGGGCCTGGGGG
>NZ_JBIVVI010000337.1:0-7702 GCF_044757675.1 Kitasatospora sp. NPDC091257 | reverse complement strand
CTCCCTTCCGCCCCCCCCCGCCCGGCGGGGGGCGGGGGGCGGGGGGGGTTTAACCCCCCCCCCCCCCGGCGGGGGCTACGCGGGGCCGGGGGGTGCCGCGGACGGGGGTGACGCGGACGGGGGCGGGGCGAGCGGGCGCGGGGCCCCGGGGGCCGACGCGGGCCCCAGGGCGGCGCGGGCCTCAGCCCGAGCGGCGCAGCAGGGTGATCCGCGAGCGGGTCATCAGCGCCGCGAGCCCGGCCGCGAGCACCGGCAGCAGCAGCACGGTGGCGGCGATGGTGGGCCACGGGAAGACCAGGGCCGCCTTGCTGGCGATCTCCTCGGGGCTCATGCCGGGGTAGCTGCTCGCCGCGGCCTCGACCTTGCGCAGCGCCACTCCCGGCACCACGCCGCAGACCACGCCGAGCAGGGCGCCCATCGCGGCGATCACCCCGCACTGGAAGCCGGACAGCGAGCGCCGGATGCGGGGCTCGGCGCCGACCGCCGCGAGGGTGGTCAGATCGCGCTGGGAGTCGGCGGCGGCCAGTCCGGTGGCGATGCCGGCCGCGCCGAGGGCGACGATGCCGGCGAAGACGTTCAGACCGAACTGGATCAGCCCGGCCGGGGACTCGTAGCCGCGCTCGATCTTGAGCACGTCGTGGTCGACGAGCTTGGCCAGCGCGCCGTCGGCCTTCTGCTGGGCGGTGTCCGAGGGCATGGCGCCGGGCAGCCAGACGGAGCCGGCCGGGGCGGTGGAGAAGCCGAGCCGGGTGGCGGTGTCCTGGGTGACCACGGCCTGGGCCGAGGCGGGCAGCGCGGGCTCGGCGAGGACGGCGTCCACGGTGATCTCGGTGATGACGGGCTTGCTCGCGGGGCCGTTCCCGCTGCCGGTCACCGGACTGCTGTACCGGAGGATCGCCTTGCCGTCCTTGAGGTAGCGGGCGTCGAAGACCACGGCCTTGCCGGCGGCGAGGGCCCGGCCCGGGGCCGGGTCGGTGACGCCGAAGAGGTTGTGCAGCAGGGTGGCGTCCCCGGCCGTGACCGCGCTGAACTGGTTGTTGCGGCGGTGGTCCCTCTGGCAGCGCTTGTCGGTGCTCATGACATGCTCGCTCTCGGCCAGCGAGAGGGTGTCGCCCGTGTCCATGAGCGGGCAGCGGTCCTCCTTGGGCAGCTCGACGCTGACGTAGCCGCAGTAGCTGCCCTCGGAGCAGTCGACCTTCGGCTGGACGCGCCGGACGTCGGCGCGCGGGCCGAGGTCGGGGATGCTGCGTTCGACGGCCTCGCGCATCTGCGGCAGCAGCTTGGCGTCGGACAGCCAGCCGTTGCCGAGGATGACGGCCCCGGACGGACCGGAGGCGGTGTACTCCAGCCGGTACTGCTCCTCGAAGCTGGCGATGTAGACGCTGACGGCAACGGAGCCGGCGACGGCGGCCATCACGGCGGCCACCGCGGGCGCGGTGCGGCCGCGGTGGCGCACCGAGTCGCGCAGGGCGAGCCGGGGGCCGAGCGGGAGCCAGCGGCCGAGCCGGCCGAACAGGCCGACCAGGTAGGGCACGAGGGCGACCATGCCGAGCTCGGCGAGGGCCGAGCCGCCGAGGACGGCGAAGCTGCGGTTGCCGACGCCGCTGGTGGCACCGGCCAGGGCGAGGGCCGCGCCGCCGCCGAGTGTCAGCAGTCCCGCGACGGCGAGCCTGCGGCTCGGCGGCTTGAGGGTGTCGCGGCCGGTGAGCGCGGCGACGACGTCCTGCCGGGAGGCCTGGACGGCGGGGACGACGGCGGCCAGCAGGCCGGTGACGAGCCCGACCATGAGGACGCCGAGCAGGTCGAGCGGCGGCAGGGCGAAGTGGGCGAAGCGCTGGCCGGAGCGCTCCTCGGCGGCGGTGCGCAGCAGGGCGACCAGGCCGATGCCGAGGCCCAGGCCGATCACGGCGCCGGTGATGCCGAGGACGATGCCGCCGCCGAGCACGACCGCGCGGACGTTGGCGCGCTCACCGCCGGCGGCGGCGAGCAGCCCGAGCTGCCGCCGGGAGCGCCGGGCGCCGACGGCGAAGGCGGGGCCCGCGAGGAGGACGATCTCCAGCAGGGCCATGCCGACGACGGTGGCGAGGATGACGATGTCGGTCCGGTTGAAGTAGCTGGGGCCGCTGCCGTCATGCTTCTGCTCGACGAAGTACGGGACGTCGGCACTGGCCGGCGGGTCGGCCAGCACGGCGCGCGAGGTCACCTGGAAGCCGTACTCGTTGAACTCCTTGACCTTCTGCCAGTCGATCGAGGCCCCGGCCGGGAGCTTGACCAGCCAGCGGGTGGTCTCGCCGGGGTCCTCGGTCGAGGCGTCGGAGCCGCCCGACGGCTTGGGGAGGCGGTCGAGCACGGTGCCGGGGCGGGCGGTGAGCTCGGTGGCCCGCAGTTCGCCGGGGTACTCGTAGACGCCGGTGATGGTGAAGGGGCTGTTCTCCAGACCGCGGACGGCGGTCCTGTCGCCGATCCTGAGCCCGGAGCGCTTGAGGAAGTCCCGGGTGACGGCGGCCTCGGTGTCGGCGGTGGGGGCCCGGCCCTGGAGGAGGTCGATCCGGCCCCGCCAGACCGGGTCGGCCAGGTCGGCCTCGCCGACCCGGGTGCTGATCAGGCCCTCGGAGCTGCTCGCGGCGGTGAACGGGCCGGAGAGCTCGGGCACCAGGGTGGCGCCGGCCGGGAGCAGTTGGCGGGCCAGCTCGTCGGGTGCGGTGTCGAGGGAGCGCTGCTGCGCGGGGGTGTACGTGGGGGCTTCGCCGGCCTTGGCGTCGTCCTTGGGGCTCTGGATGGTGAGCCCCTTCTCGGGGTCGGGCGCCTGCTTGACGGAGGAGCCGCGTTCGACGATGTGCACTTCGCCGACCGCCTGGCCCATGACCCGCGTCGCGTGTTCGGCGGGGGTGAGCTCGGCGCTGCGGAAGACCACGTCGGCGCCGGTGACGCCGAGGACGGGCAGGGCGACCATGGCGATGACGAGGGCGCTGCGGCCCTTGGCGCGCAGGGCGTCGCGGCGGGCGATGCGCAGGGCCACCCGCCAGGCGCTGAGCTTCACTCGTCCACCTTCAGGCTGTTGGTGGCGGCGCTGACGAGCAGGCTGGCGGCGTCCTGGCTGACGGATTCGTCGACCATCCGGCCGTCGCGCAGGAAGACGACCCGGTCGGCCCAGGCGGCGTGCCGGGCCTCGTGGGTGACCATCATGGCGGCGGCGCCGGCGTCGCAGCGGGCGCGCAGGACGGCGAGGACGGCCTCGCCGGTGGTGGAGTCGAGGGCGCCGGTGGGTTCGTCGGCGAGGACCAGGCGGCGGTCGCCGATCAGGGCGCGGGCGATGGCGACGCGCTGCTGCTGACCGCCGGACATGTCGTCGGGGAAGCGGTCGGCGAGTTCGGGGATGCCGAGCTCCTCCAGGGCGGCGAGGGCCTCGCGGCGGGCGGCGCGGGTGGACAGCCCGTCGAGTTCGCGCGGCAGCGAGATGTTCTCGGCGGCGGTGAGCGCCGGTATCAGGTTGTAGTCCTGGAAGACGTAGCCGACGGAGCGGCGGCGGACCCGGGCGAGCTTCTTGCGGTCGAGCTCGCCCAGGGCGACGCCCTCGACCAGGACCCGGCCGCCGCTCGGGGTGTCCAGGCCGCCGGCCAGGGTGAGCAGGGTCGACTTGCCGGAGCCCGAGGGGCCCATGACGGCGACGAACTCGCCGGGGTGGACCTTGAGGTCGACGCCGCGCAGGGCCTGGACCTCGGCGGCGCCGTGGCCGTGGACGCGGGTGACGTTCTCCAGGTGGAGCACCGGCGTCGGCCGGGCCTCTTGGGTGTGGGACATGGATTCCCCCCTCGTACTGGGTGTGCGCTCGGCGTCGGGGCCGAGCATGGTGGTTCGGTTGCCGCGGGGGCTCAGGCGCGCAGGCGGCGCCCGCGCTTGGCGGGCGCGGCGCCGTCGCGGGCGGCCTCGGCGGTGCGGGTCTGCAGGAGTTCGGCCTGCTGGGCGAGCCGGGTCTCGCAGTGGTCGAGCCAGCGGATCTCGGCTTCGGTCTGGAAGATGAGCTGGTCGAGGACGAGCAGCCAGGCCAGGTCGTTACTGGCGGAGGGCGTGGCGCCGGGGCGCTTCTCCCCCGCGAGGGCGCGGCCCTTGAGCCGGGTGTAGTCCTGGAGCGCCTTGATGCTGTGCCGGCGCTGGCCCTGGACGACGGCGGAGACGTCGACCCCGGGGACGGTCACCGCCATGGCGAGCTTGATCGCCAGTTCGTCGCGCGGGGGGTTGGTCCGGGGCACCGGGGTGTCGAACCAGGTCCGCAGCTCTTCCCGGCCCGCGTCGGTGGCGGCGTAGAACTGGTGGCCCTCGTCGTCCTCCCCCGCGGGCTCGACCAGCCCGTCGCGCTCCAGCCGCGACAACGTGGTGTAGACCTGCCCGACGTTGAGCGGCCAGGTGGCGCCGGTGCGCGCCTCGAACTCGGTGCGCAGCTGGTAGCCGTAGCGAGGGCCCTGGTCGAGCAGGGCGAGCAAACCGTGACGGATGGACATACCGAGTATGTATACCCGGTATGCCCTACCGTCTCAAGCCGCGCCCACCCGGTCGGGGGAGCGGGTACCGTCGTGCGGTGTGAGCCACTTGCGCATCGCCACCTTCAACCTCCTGCACGGCCAGCCGCTCGCCCCGGACGGCGCCCCGCGGCCCTACCCGTCCGACGCCGGCGAGCCGTTGGCCGAGGCGGTGGCCGCACTGGACGCCGACGTGCTGGCGCTCCAGGAGGTCGACCGGTACCAGGCGCGCTCCGGCGGCACCGACCAGGCGGCGGTGGCGGCCGCGGCCATGGGCGCCAAGGACTGGCGCTTCGCCGCCGCCCTGCACGGCCGCCCGGCGCCGGTCGCGGGCTGGGTGCCGGAGCCGTCCGGACCGGGCGGCCTGCGGGTGTACGGGCCCGGCGAGATGGGCGACGGCGCCCCGCCCTCGTACGGGACGGCGCTGCTGACGCGGCTCCCGGTGCGGCACTGGCGGGCCCGGCGGTTCGCCCCGGCGCCGTTCGGGCTGCCGCTGCGGGTGGCCGGGCGGCGCGGACTGACCCCGGTGCCGGACGAGCCGCGGGCGGCGCTGGCGGCCGTCCTGGAGGGCGACCGCGGGCCGTTCACCGTGGTGGCGGCGCACCTGTCCTTCGTCCCCGGCTGGAACATGGCGCAGCTGGCCGGCATCCGGCGCTGGATCGCCGACCTGCCGCAGCCGTACCTGGTACTGGGCGACTTCAACCTGGTCGGCGCCGTGCCCCGCACGGTGCTCGGCGGGGCGACGGCGCTGGAGCGCACCGCGCCGCGGGTGCGGGTGCGCGAGCTGCGGGCGGCGCGGCGGGCCCGGCCGGCCCTGACCGAGGCGCGCCGGCGCCGGGTGCGCGAGCCGCGCCCCCGCCTGCAGGGCTGGTACGACCTGGCGCGCACGCCGACCTACCCCTCGCACCGGCCCGCGGTGCAGTTCGACCACGTGCTGGGGATCGGTGTGCCGCGCACGGCGGTCGGGCCGGCGGCGGCGCCGCGCGCGACGGTGTCGGACCACCGCCCGCTGCTGGTCGAGGTGTCGCTGTAGGGCGGCCCCGGACGCCTACTGGCGCGCCAGGACCCCGGCCTGCTGCGGGAGGTGGACGGTGGTGGCGGCCCGGGGCTCCCCCGGCCCGAGCGCGTGCGGGGGGTCGAACTGGAGCAGCAGCATGGCCGCGTCGTCGCCGAGCTGGCGCCCGACGTGGCGCACCACGTCCTCGTGCAGCCGCTGCAGGACGTCGGCCGGGCGGCCGGCCGCGCAGTGCGGGAAGCGTTCGGCGAGCGGGTAGAAGACGCCCGCGCGGTCGCGGGCCTCGATCACGCCGTCGGTGAACAGCAGCACCCGGTCGTCGCCCTGGAGCAGCAGCCGGTGCACCGGCGGTCGGACGTCGACCGGGTCGAGGACGCCCAGCGGCGGTACGGTCTCGGCGAGTTCGAGCGGCCGGACCTCCCCGCCGCGCAGCAGCAGCGGGGCCGGATGACCGCAGTTGACGATCTCCGCGGCGCCGTCGGGCCCGACGCCGATCAGCACCAGGGTGACGAACTCCTCCTCCACGCCCGGGTGGTCGTTCTCGTGCAGGGCGCGGTCGAGGCTGACGGCCAGCCAGCCGGCCACCCGGTCCAGGGCGGCCTCCTGGTGGGCGGCCTCGCGGAAGGCCCCGAGCACGGCGGCGGCCGTCTCCACCGCGCCGAGGCCCTTGCCGCGCACGTCCCCGACCACCGCCCGCACCCCGTGCCGGGTGTTGACCACCTCGTAGAGGTCGCCGCCGATCCGGGCGTGCGCGGCGGCGGCCTCGTAGTGGACGGCCGCCCGGACGGTGCCGACCCGCTCGGGGACGGGCCGCAGCAGCACCCGGCGGGCGATCGAGGCGACCAGCTGGGCGTCGGCCAGCGCCCGTTCCTGGCGCAGCCTCAGGGTGGCGCTGACCCAGCCGATCGCGGCGACGAGCAGGATCGCGAAGACGCTGGCGGCGTGCACGGACTCGCCGAGCGTGTCGCTGCGGAAGGCCATCAGGAAGGCCGCCGCCTCGGTGCCCAGACCGATGGCGAGCGGGTACCAGGTTCGGCGGCTGACCACGGCGGCCAGCGCGGGTACGGCGGTGAGGGCCGGTTCGACCGTCACCTCGGTGCCGCTGAGGTAGTCGAGGGCGACGATCAGCACCATGCCGAGGAACGGCAGCGCCAGCGCCGTCCTCGGCCAGGTGCCGGTCGCGCGCGGAGCGGGCCCCGGTGTCGGCCCGGTGAACCGCTCTCTGATCCATCCGGTCGCGCTCAACTTCGGTCTCTCCAGCAGAAGACGCCGATGCCCGAGGGCACCTGCGGTGATGACTGAGGGTCAGGGAATGCGGGCCTCGCTGGCGGCCGGAGTACGGGGGTTGACCGGTTACCGACCCCACAATAGGCGCGAAACGTGCATGACGCACAGGTTTCGGGCACTGGCATGATGACTTGGATGCTCTGCGTGACTCAATAGTCACTGTTCCCGATCAGGAGCCGTTCCAACTCTTTTCGGTCGGGAAGTCCTGCCGGACGGACGATCCGGCCACTGCGGACGTACAGGAACGACGCCGTGACCTGCTCGGGATCGACGCCCGCGTGCTCGGCCCAGGCCAGCCGGTAGACCGCGAGCTGCAACGGGTCGGCGGTCTCCTCCCGATGGGTTTTCCAGTCCACCACTTCGTAGCGTGACGCACCACCGGATTCCGACAACGCGTCATCCTCCCGGTAGACCGCGTCGATCCGTCCCCGCACCACCCGACCCGCCAGCACCAGCTGGAACGGCACCTCCACCCGGTGGGGCTTGCGCCGGGCGTACGGGGTGCGCAGGAACGCCTCCTTGAGCCGCTCCAGGTCCTGCTCGTCCTCGATGCCGTCGTCGTCGGCGCCGGGCAGCGCACCGGGCTCGACCAGCAGCAGCGGCTCGATCCGGGACTGCACCCAGGCGTGGAAGCGGGTGCCGCGCCGGGCCGCCGGCTGCGGGGGGCGCGGCATCGGGCGGGCCAGTTCGTGCGCGAAGCCGTCCGGGTCCGCGGCCAGCCGCAGCAGCTGGGTGGCGGACAGCGCGGCGGGCAGCGGCACGTCCCGCGCGGTGCGCCGGGACCGCTCCAACTCGCCCAGCAGCGCCGTCAGATCGCGGTCCCAGGAGGCGACCTGACGCTGGTCCTCGGGGGCCGTCTCCTCGGCTTCGGGGGCGGGCGCCC
>NZ_JBIVVI010000336.1:0-7730 GCF_044757675.1 Kitasatospora sp. NPDC091257 | reverse complement strand
CCCCGAGGGTCCCCGACCGCCGCGGAAAGCCCCCGCGAGCACCCTCCGGCCCCTCCGCGCAACGCCGGGCGGGAAACCCCTCCGGCCCCCGCCTCCCGCAAAAACGCCGGGCGGGCGCCCCGAAGGACGCCCGCCCGACCGCTCCGCGCTCGCTGCCTCGGCAGCCACTCGCAGCCGCACTCGATCAAGCACAGCCGCGCTCGATCGAGCTCAGCCGCACTCAGCCGGTGACGATGTTCACCAGCTTCGGCGCCCGCGCGATCACCTTCCGCACCTCGGCCCCGCCGATCGCCGCGACGACCGCCGGCTCCGCCAGCGCCAGCGCCTCCAGTTCGGCGTCCGAGATGCCCGGCGCGACCTCCAGCCGCGCCTTGACCTTGCCCTTGATCTGGACCACGCAGGTCACCGTCTCGTCCACCACGTACGCCGGGTCGGCGACCGGGTAGTCGGTGTGCGCCAGCGAGTCGCCGTGGCCCAGTCGGCGCCACAGCTCCTCGGCGATGTGCGGGGCCAGCGGGGCGACCATCAGCACCAGCTGCTCGGCCACCGCCCGCGGCGTGGAGCCGCGCTTGACCAGGTAGTTGTTCAGCTCGATGGCCTTGGCGACGGCCGTGTTGAAGCGCAGCCCGGCCATGTCGCCGCGGATGCCGTCGATCGCCTTGTGCAGGGCGCGCAGCGTCGCCTCGTCGGGCGCGTCGTCGGTGACGACCAGCTCGCCGGTGGTCTCCGAGACGACGTTGCGCCACAGGCGCTGCAGGAAGCGGTACGAGCCGACGACGGCGCGGGTGTCCCACGGGCGGGAGACGTCCAGCGGGCCCATCGACATCTCGTACAGGCGCAGCGTGTCGGCCCCGTACTCGTCGGCGATGTCGTCCGGCGCGACGGCGTTCTTCAGGGACTTGCCCATCTTCCCGGCTTCGCGCTTGACCGGCTCGCCCTGCCAGAAGTACTGGCCGTCGCGCTCCTCGACCTCGGCGGCGGGCACCGGGAAGCCGCGCTCGTCGCGGTAGACGTCGGCGGTGATCATGCCCTGGTTGAACAGCTTGTGGAACGGCTCGACGGACGAGACGTGGCCCAGGTCGTGCAGCACCTTGTGCCAGAAGCGCGCGTACAGCAGGTGCAGCACGGCGTGCTCGGCGCCGCCGACGTACAGGTCGGCGCCACCGGCCGGCTTGGTCTCCGTCGGGCCCAGCCAGTACTTCTCGTTGGCCGGGTCGACGACCGCCGAGGAGTTCGACGGGTCGACGTAGCGCAGCTCGTACCAGCAGGAACCGGCCCAGTTGGGCATGGTGTTGGTCTCGCGGCGGTACTTCCGGACGCCGTCGCCCAGGTCCAGTTCGACGTTGACCCAGGCCTCGTTGCGCGACAGCGGGGTCTCCGGCGAGGAGGCGGCGTCGTACGCGTCGTAGGTGCGCGGCGAGTAGTCGTCGACCTCGGGGACCTCGACCGGCAGCATCGACTCGGGCAGCGCGTGCATGACGCCGTCCTCGTCGTAGACGATCGGGAAGGGCTCGCCCCAGTACCGCTGGCGGCTGAACAGCCAGTCGCGCAGGCGGTAGTTGACGGTGCCCTCGCCGATGCCGCGCTCGGCCAGCCAGGCGGTGACGGCGGCCTTGGCGTCGACGACGCTCAGCCCGTTCAGCGACAGGTCGCCTTCGGAGCGGGCGGAGTTGACGATGACGGAGTCGTAGGTGTCGAACGCGTCGTCCCACTCGGCGGGGTCGGAGCCGCGCCCGTCGGTCGGCTCGACGACGCAGCGCATCGGCAGCGCGAAGGCGCGGGCGAAGGCGAAGTCGCGGTGGTCGTGGGCGGGGACGGCCATGATGGCGCCGGTGCCGTAGCCCATCAGCACGTAGTCGGCGATGAACACCGGCACGGACTCGCCGCTGACCGGGTTGACGGCGTAGGCGCCGGTGAAGACGCCGGTCTTGACCTTGGCCTCGACCTGGCGCTCGACGTCCGACTTGGCGGCGGCCGTGGCGCGGTAGGCGGCGACGGCCTCGGCGGGGGTGGCGGCGCCGCCGGTCCACTCGGCGGGCACGCCCTCGGGCCAGGCGGCGGGGACGATCGAGTCGACCAGGCCGTGCTCGGGGGCCAGCACCATGTAGGTGGCGCCGAACAGGGTGTCGGGCCGGGTGGTGAAGACGGTGATCTTCCCGCCGTCGACGGCGAAGTCGACCCGGGCGCCCTCGGAGCGCCCGATCCAGTTGCGCTGCTGCAGCTTGATGGCCTCGGGCCAGTCCAGCAGGTCCAGGTCCTCGATCAGCCGGTCCGAGTACGCGGTGATGCGCATCATCCACTGGCGCAGGTTGGACTTGAACACCGGGAAGTTGCCGCGCTCGGAGCGGCCGTCCGCGGTGACCTCCTCGTTGGCCAGCACGGTGCCCAGGCCCGGGCACCAGTTGACCGGCACCTCCTTGGCGTAGGCCAGGCGGTACTCGCCCAGCACCTCGTCGCGCTCGGCGACGGACAGCTCGGCCCAGGCGCGCCCGCCCGGCAGCTCGCGCGCGCCGGACTCGAACCGGGCGACCAGTTCGGCGATCGGACGGGCCTTGCGGGCGTCCGCGTCGTACCAGGAGTTGAAGATCTGCAGGAAGATCCACTGGGTCCAGCGGTAGTACTCCGGGTCGATCGTGGAGATCGAGCGGCGCGGGTCGTGGCCCAGGCCCAGCCGGCGCAGCTGCTGGCGCATGTTGGCGATGTTGGCCTCGGTGGAGACCCGCGGGTGGGTGCCGGTCTGCACGGCGTACTGCTCGGCGGGCAGGCCGAAGGCGTCGTAGCCCAGCGTGTGCAGCACGTTGTGGCCGGTCATCCGCTGGTAGCGGGCGAAGACGTCGGTGGCGATGTAGCCCAGCGGGTGGCCGACGTGCAGGCCCGCGCCCGAGGGGTACGGGAACATGTCCATGATGAAGCTGTGCGGCTTCGCGGTGACGTCGCCGGCCGCCGGGTCGGCCAGCGCACCGGTGGGGTTGGGGGCGTGGAAGGTGCCCTCCTTCTCCCAGATGTCCTGCCAGCGGGACTCGATCTCGGCCGCCAGCGCGGCGCTGTACCGGAACGGCTCGGTCACGGTCTCGGCCGCGCCGGACGCAGGGGTCGTCTCGCTCATGGTCCTTCAAGCTCCATCGATGTCGGTTGGCGAACCGCACAGGCGGCCGGCCCGTGTACCCGGCCCGGGACGGGGTCGGGGGCGGAAAACAAAAAATCCCCTCGCAGGAGGGGACGCCACGCCGACTCCGGCACCGCCCGAGGGCTCAGCCGGTCCTGGTCAGCGCGGCCGGCTAAGGAGCAGGCGCACGGTTCGCATGGGCTCAGGGTACCGCAAGCGGGTCGGCGGGCTGCGGGGTGCACATGCCTGCGTGCGGCCCCGCACGCAGGCATGCGGGGCCGCACGGGACGGGACGGCGCGCGGGGCCGTACGGGACCGGCGCGCGGGGCCGTACGGGACCGGCGCGCGGGGCCGTACGGGACGGGGCCGGAGAGCGGATCCAGGCCCGGACCGCGCCGGACCGCGCCGGGCCGAACTGCGCCGGAGATCCGGAGGGCCCTACCGCGCCGCCGCCCGCCCCGCCGCGTCGAACTCCCGCAGCGCCTTCGCCAGCCGCTCGGACTGCATCCCGGCCGCGAGCGAGCGCGCCAGCGCGGCGGTGCGGGCCGCCTCCCGCTGGTCGCCGAGCCTGCGGTGGGCCTCGGCGAGGCGCACCATGAGCAGCGCCTTGGAGCGGGCCCGTCCCGGCCCGAGCCCGGCCACGGCCTCGGCGAGCAGCACCTTCGCCATCCGGTACCCGCCGAGCGCCAACCGTCCCTCCCCCACCATCCCGGCGACGCCGGCCCGGGTCTCCTCGGCGCCGGGCAGGCCGTCCAGTTCGGCGAAGGCCCTGGCGGCGGCGGCCTCGGCCAGCTCGGCCTCGCCCCGGCGGCCGTACGCGCGGGCGAGCCGGCCGTACTGGCGGGCCCGGGCGGTGGCGCCGAGCGCGGCTCCGTGGGTGTCCAGGGCGGTCGCGAGCGCGGAGACGGCGTCCAGTCCGCGCCCGCCGGGGCCCTGGGTGGCGAGGACGGCCAGTGCGCCGAGCACCGCGACCCCGAGCCGGGGGTCGCCGCCGACGTGGGCGGCGCGCAGCGCGGCGACGAAGGCGCGCTGCGCGGCCGCGTCGTGGCCGAGGTCGTACGCGGCCCAGCCGGCCAGCCGGGCGAGCCTGCTGGCCGTGCCGTACAGCTCGCGGCCGAGCCGTTCGTCGTACGCGCCGAGTTCCAGCAGCTTGGCCAGCATGGCGAGTTCGGCCCGGACGGGGCCGAGGACGAGGCCGCCGCCGCAGGCCCGTTCGAGCTTCTGCTTGCTGCGGTAGGACAGGCCGAGCTCGCCGACCAGCCCGGGTTCGACGCGCAGCGCGCCCTCGCCGCCGCCGACGGGCGGTGGCGGGGAGTCGAGGCGGGCGGCGGCCTGGTCGAGGTCGGCGCTGCGGAACAGGTCGGTGAGGCGGACCGGTCCGGCGTCGGTGGCGGCCTCGCGCAGCGCGGTCTGGGCGGTGTCGGCGGTCCACGGGTCGGTGAGCAGCCGGGGCGAGAGGATCTTGGCGCCGCGGTGGCCGCCCATCCGGCCCCAGAGCTGCTCGTAGGTGACGGCGATGCCGAGGGTCCGGCTGAGCACCTCGCAGACCGCCTGGTCGTGCGGGCTGCGCGGCACCATGCCGCGGTCGCGCCACTTGTACGGGGCGGTGGAGCTGATGGCGAGGCCCGGTGGCAGGGCGAGGCTCACCTCGCGGGCGAGCCGTTCCGGACTCCATCCGAGCTGGTGGAGTATCCGGGCCAGTTCCTCGTTCCGCCTTCGCTCCAGATCGGCCATGGCACGACGGTAGCGGGATTCCGGCCGCCGCGACCGGTGGCGCGGGCAGAACGGCGAAGAGCCGCCTCCCGTTTCCGGGAGGCGGCTCTCGACTGCTGTGGAGCTATGGGGAATTGAACCCCAGACCTCTTGCATGCCATGCAAGCGCTCTACCAACTGAGCTATAGCCCCTTGACCTGCGATGTCACCGTGGTTCCCGGTTGTTTCCGGCCGTTTCCCTCGGCGACATCGACTACTTTACACGGTCCTGGGCGTGCTCCTGAAATCCGTTTCCCGAGGCCCGCACCACGCGCCCCGGGAGCCCCGTCCGCGGAGCCCGGGGAGTCCTTCTTCCGCGCCCCGGGCGTGCGCCCCCCGCCGGGGGCGCACGGCAACCGCGTACGCGCCCCGCTGACGTGCCGACCTCCGCCCGCCGCCCGCACCCGACCGCTGCCGTCCGCCCGCACCCGGCTGCCGCGCCGCCGACCGCACCCCACCGCCCTACCGCCGACCGCACCCCCGCTACCGCGCCGCCCGCCGGCCGCGCACCGCGAAGCCCGCGGCCACCAGCACCGCCGCGGCGTCGACCAGCAGCGTGGCCCGCAACGCCGCCCCCGACTCGGCGGCCGGCGCCGGCAGGTCGACCTGGCCGAGGAACACCGAGCCCAGCACCGCGACGCCGATCACCTGGCCGAGCTGGATGACCGTCACCATCACCCCGCTGGCGTCGGCCGCGTCCTCGGGCGCCACCCCCGCGAGCGCCCGGGCGACCAGCGGCGCGTACGCGCAGCCGGCGGCCAGGCCGAGCGCGGCCATCTCCACCAGCGGCCCGGCGCCGATCTCCGCCCCGCCGCCGAGCAGCAGCCCGAGCAGCAGGTAGCCGCCGCCGAGCAGCACCCCGGCGAGCGCCGGCAGGATCCGGTGCAGCCGGCCGGGCAGCCGGTGCCAGTGCATGCTGGACACGCCGAAGCCGACGGCGACGGGCGCCGAGCAGAGTCCGGCCCTCAACGCGGTGTGGCCGAGCCCGGCCTGCTGGTGCAGGGCGAAGGCGAACATGAAGCCCGCGAAGGCCGCCATGATCGCGAACAGTCCGGCGGCCGCGGGGCGCAGCCCCGGCGCGCCCAGCACCCGCCCGGAGATCAGCGGCTGTCCGCCGCGCCGGGCGATCCGGCGCTCGACGGCCACGAACAGGCCGAACAGCAGCACACCGGCCGCGATCATCGCCCAGCCCCAGACGGGCCAGCCCAGCTCGTGGCCGAGGACGAGCGGGACCACCAGCAGGCCGAGGGCCGCGCCGAGCACCACCAGGCCGGGGAGGTCGAAGCCCCGGGTGGCGTCGCCGGGCAGCCGGGGCAGCAGCCGGGCGCCGGCCGCGAGCAGCACCACGCCGATCGGCACGTTGACCAGGAACACCGGCCGCCAGCCGCTGCCGAACAGGTCGGCGCTGACCAGGACGCCGCCGAGCACCTGGCCGAGCGCCATGCCGCCGGCCAGCACCGCCGCGTAGAGGCCGAGCGCCCGGACCCGGGCGGCGCCGGTGAAGGTGCGCTGCACCAGGCTCATCACCTGGGGCACCATCAGGGCCGAGCCGGCCCCCTGGAGCAGCCGGAAGGCGATCAGCCAGCCGGTGGCCGGGGCGAGGCCGCAGGCCAGCGAGGCGGCGGTGAAGGCGGCCAGGCCGAGCTGGAAGAGCCGGCTGTAGCCGTACCGGGCGCCGAGCCGGGCGCCGGTGATGAGCAGGACGGCGTAGGCGATGGTGTAGCCGGCGATGACCAGCTGGAGGGCGGCTCCGGAGGCGCCCAGGTCGGTTCTGATGGTGGGGACCGCGACGTTGACGATGGAGACGTCGAGCACGGCCATGAACTGCCCGCACAGGACGAGTGCGAGGAGCAGCCCGGGCCGTACCGCCGGGGCGCCGGTGGTGCCTGCGGCCGCGCGGGGCCGGATCTGAAGGTCCGTCATGGCAGTCAGCCTGGCCCCGTACCGGTACTGGTGGTTAGAGCCTGCCGATCCTGGTACCGGCAGCACCTGTATCGGCGGCCCGGGCTGCGGCACCATGGGGCCATGACCGTCCTGGAGGAACTGCCCGCCGCGGCCGGCGGGCGCGACCGCCGCCGCACCGAACTGGCCCGCTTCCTGAAGGCCTGCCGGGCGCGGGTCACCCCCGAGGACGTGGGGCTGCCGCCGGGGCTGCGCCGCCGTACGCCGGGGCTGCGGCGCGAGGAGGTCGCGCAGCTCGCCGGGGTCGGGGTCACCTGGTACACGTGGCTCGAACAGGGCAGGCCGATCAACGCGAGCGAGCAGGTGCTGCTGGCGGTGGCCCGGGCGCTGCGGCTGGACGGCACCGAGCACGAGCACCTGTTCCGACTGGCCGGGGTGTCCGCCTCGGCGCGGGCGCTGCCGTCGGTGCCGGAGCTGTCGCCGTCGATCCAGGTGATCCTGGACTCGCTGGCCCCGCTGCCGGCGGCGGTCTCCAACACCCGGTTCGACGTGCTGGGCTTCAACGGCCCGTACCGCGCGATGTTCGGCACCGACCGGATGCGCCCGTCGCGCGGGGTGGTGTTCAACAGCCTCTGGTGCATGCTGACCGCCCCGCCGTGCTGCAACCCGTGCGAGAACCGGGAGGAGACCCTGCCGCGGATGGTGGCGGTGCTGCGCTCGGCGTACGGCAAGCACGTGGGCGAGCCGGCCTGGGAGGCGCACGTGCAGCGGATGTCGGCGCGCAGCGAGCTGTTCCGGGAGCTGTGGGACCGCCAGGAGGTCGCGCCGCCGGAGGCCTGGCTGCGGGTGTTCCGCCACCCGGAGGTCGGGGTGCTGCGGCTGAACGCCCGTACTCGGAGAGCTTCAGCCCGGCCCGGACGGCCATCGTGCGCAGCTTGATGTTGTGCGCCTTCGAGCCGGTGAAGTAGAC
>NZ_JBIVVI010000335.1:0-7739 GCF_044757675.1 Kitasatospora sp. NPDC091257 | reverse complement strand
CCTCCGGCAGGTCCATCCCGGGGCCGTAGCTGACCGAGGTGACGCCGACGAAGACCCCGGTGCTGGAACCCCGCAGCGACAGCGGGTCGAGCCCGGCGTCCTCGAAGGCCTTCCAGGAGGTCTCCAGCAGCAGCCGCTGCTGCGGGTCCATCGCCAGCGCCTCGCGCGGCGAGATCCCGAACAGGTCCGCGTCGAACTCCCCGGCGTCCTCGACGAATCCGCCCGCCCAGGACGGCTCGTCGGCCAGCGAGAGGTCCCAGCCGCGGTTCGCGGGCAGCGGACCGATCGGGTCCTGGCCGGTGCTGACCAGCCGCCACAGGTCGTCCGGGGAGCGCACGTCGCCCGGGTAGCGGCAACTCATCCCGACGATGGCGATCGGCTCGCCCGCCGCGGACTCCAGGTCCCGGACCCGCCGGCGGGTGTGTTGCAGCTCGGCGACCACCCGGGTGAGGTAGTCGCGGAGCCGCTGGGCGTCGTCCGCCATCGGCCGCGCATCATCTGCCATCGAAACTGCCGCCTTCCAAGATTGTCCCCGGCCACCACGCACCCCTGCTCACGAGAGGCCGAGATCCCGGTCGATCACGTCGAAGAGCTCTTCGTTGCTGGCCCTGCTGAGCTGGTCCCGCAGGTCGTCGAAGGCGACCGGGTCGTCGCCGCCCGCGCCCCGGTGGCGGGTGAGCAGCGCCTCCAGCCGCAGGACCACCCGGACCCGGTCCACGTCGTCCTCCGCCCGGGCCAGCAGCGCCTCTTCGAGCAGGTCCAGCTCCGCCGTGGAGGGCAGGGCCGCCGCCGCGTCGTCGGGCAGCGCCTCGCCCAGCAGGTGGGCGGCCAGCACCGCGGGCGTCGGGTGGTCGAACACCACGGTGGCGGGCAGCGGCAGGCCGGTGGCCTCGCCGAGCCGGTTGCGCAGTTCGACGGCGGCCAGCGAGTCGAAGCCGAAGTCCCGGAACGGCCGGTCGACGTCGATCGCGGCCGGGCCGTCGTGCCCGAGCACCACGGCCGCGTGGGTGCGGACCAGGTCCAGCAGGACGGGCTCGCGGTCGGCGGCCGGCAGGGCGGCCAGCCGCTCGCGCAGGGCGCCGAGCCGGTTCCGGTCCTCGCCCTCGGTGACGGTGACCGCGGCGAGCGCCCGGACCTCGGGCAGTTCGGCGAAGAACCGGTTGGGCCGCAGCGCGGTGAACGCGGGGACGAACTGCTCCCAGGCGATGTCGGCGACGGTGACCGCTCCGGTGTCCAGGTCCAGCGCCCGCTGCAGGGCGTGCATCGCCCGGTCCGGCGCCAGCAGCGAGATGCCGCGCCGGCGCATCGGCTCCTTGATCGCCTGGTCGACCATGCCGCCGCCGTCCCACGGCCCCCAGGCGACGGCCAGCGCGCGCACGCCCTCGGCGTCGCGCCGCTGCGCCAGGGCGTCGAGGTAGGCGTTGGCGGCCGCGTAGCAGGCCTGTTCGCCGACGCCCCAGACGCCCGCGATGGAGGAGAAGTGCACGACCGCGTCCAGCCGGCGCTGGTCGAGCAGGTCGTCCAGGTGCCGGGCGCCCGCGACCTTGCCGGCCGCGGTCCGGTCGAGTTCCGCGAAGGTGGTGTCGGCGAGCGGCGCCGAGGCGCTGACCCCCGAGGCGTGCACGACGGCCCTCACCTTCGGCTCCATCGCGTCGAGTTCGGCGACCAGCCGGGCGGCGTCCGCGCGGTCCGACAGGTCGCAGGCGACCACCGTGACCCGGGCGCCGAGCTCCGTCAGCTCGGCCTCCAGCCCGGCCAGCCCGGGGGCGCCGCGGCCGCCCCGGCTGACCAGCACCAGGTGCTCGGCGCCGCCGGCGGCCAGCCACCGGGCCACCTGCCCGCCGAGCGCGCCGGTGCCGCCGGTCACCAGGACGGTGCCGCGCGGCTGCCACGCGGGCGCCTCCGGGTCGGCCGTCGGGGCGGGCAGCAGCCGGCGGGCGAAGACGCCCTCCGGGCGGACCGCCAGCTGGTCCTCGCCGTCGGCGGCGGTCAGCAGGCCGGCCAGCGCGTCGAAGTCCTCCTCCTCGGCCCCGGCGGGGAGGTCGATCAGACCGCCCCACAGCTGCGGGTGCTCCAGGGCGGCGACCCGGCCCAGGCCCCAGACCGGCGCCTGGCCCGGCTCGGCGGGCGGCTCGTGGTCGCCGGTGGACACCGCGCCCTCGGTCACGCACCACAGCGGGCCGTCGATCCCGGCGTCCAGCAGGGCCTGGACGAGCAGCAGCGTGGTGGCCGTGCCCCCGGGGAGCGCCGGCACCTCGGGGTGCGGCCCGGTCTCCAGCGCCAGCAGGGAGAGCACTCCGGCGGGCCGCCGCCCGTCGCCGACGGCCTGCCGCAGCCGGACGGCCAGGTCGGTCCGGTCGGCGGCGTCCGCCGCGACCGGCACCGTCACCACCGTGGCGCCGTGCCGGGTCAGGCCGTCCCGGTGGGCGCGCACCCGCTCGTCGTCGGCCGTCGCGGCGGGCACGACCAGCAGCCAGTCGCCGGTGAGGGCGGGGGCCGGGGCGTCCGGGACGGGCTCCCAGCCGACGTGGTAGCGCCAGCCCGCGACCTCGGCCTCCTCACGATCGCGCCGGTGCCAGTCGGACAGCAGCGGCAGCGCGGTGCGCAGCGAGGCCCGGACCCCGGGGTCGGTCACGTCGAGCCGGTCGGCGATCGCGTCGGCGTCCTCGCCGGCCAGCGCCGCCCAGAGGCCCGGGTCGACGGGCCCGCCGGCCGGCGCGGCCACCGGGTGGAGCCAGTACTTCTCGTGCTGGAAGGGGTAGACCGGCAGCTCGACCCGGCGGCCGTGGCCGTCGAAGAGCACCTGCCAGTCGACCGCGGTGCCGCGGGTCCACAGGTCGGCCAGCGCGGTGACGAACACCCCGGTGTCGTGCCAGCTGCTGCGCAGCGCCGTCGCGGTGAGCGCCGACTCGGGCAGGCTCTCGCGGGCCATCGCCGTGAGCACGCCGTCGGGGCCGAGTTCCACGAACCGGCCGACCCCCTGGGCCTTGAGGCATTCGACGCCGTCGGCGAAGCGGACGGTCTCGCGGACCTGCCGCGCCCAGTAGTCGGGGGTGCGCAGCAGCTCGTCCTCCACCGCGCCGGTGAGGGTGGAGACGATCGGGATGCGGGGCTCGGCGAAGGAGAGCGTCGCGAGGACGGCCCGGAACTCGTCCAGCATCGGCTCCATCAGGGCCGAGTGGAAGGCGTGCGAGACCGTCAGCCGACTGGTCTTGCGGCCCTCGGCCGTCCAGTGGGCGGCGAGTTCGTCGATGGTGTCCGCCGTGCCCGAGACCACCGCCGAGCCGAGGCTGTTGAGCGCGGCCACGTCCGCGGTGCCGGTGACGGCCGCGAGTGCCGCCGCCACCTCGGGCTCGGTGGCCTGCACGGCGAGCATCGCCCCGCCGGCCGGGAGCGCCTGCATCAGCCGGCCGCGCGCGGCGACCAGCGCGCAGGCGTCCGCCAGGGTCAGCACCCCGGCGCAGTGCGCCGCCGCCGCCTCGCCGATCGAGTGGCCGAGCAGGAAGTCCGGCAGCACGCCGAAGGACTCGAACAGCCGGAAGAGGGCCACCTCCAGCGCGAACAGCCCGGCCTGGGCCCACACCGTCTGGTGGAGGTCCCGGCTCCCGCCGAACACCACGTCCTTGACGGAGTGTTCCAGGCGCGGGTCCAGCTCGGCGCAGACCGCGTCGAAGGCCCGTTGGAACACCGGGAAGGCCTCGTACAGCTCGCGGCCCATCCCGGTCCGCTGGGCGCCCTGGCCGGTGAACAGGAAGGCGCTGCGGCCCTCCCCCGCCACCCCGGTGACCACGGCCTTGTCGGGCAGGTCCCCGGCCAGCGCGGCGAGCGCGTCGGCCAGACGGTCCCGGTCGGCGCCGAGCACGACGGCGCGCCGCTCCAGCGGCGCCCGGGAGAGCAGCGAGCGGCCGACGTCGACCGGGTCGGGCTCGGTGTCGGCGACGAAGGCGTGCAGCCGACCGGCCTGGGCGCGCAGCGCCTCGGTGGTGCGGGCCGCCAGCAGCCAGGGCACCACGCCGGGGGCCGGCTGCCCGGGATCGGCCGGGGCCTCGGCCTCCGGGGCCTGCTCCAGGACGACGTGGGCGTTGGTGCCGCTGATGCCGAAGGAGGAGACGCCGGCGCGGCGCGGCCGGTCCAGCTCGGGCCAGGGCTCGGCCTCGGTCAGCAGCCGCACCGCGCCGGCCGACCAGTCGACCTGCGGGGTCGGCTGGTCGGCGTGCAGGCTGCGCGGCATGGTGCCGTGGCGCATCGCCTGCACCATCTTGATCACGCCCGCCACGCCGGCGGCGGCCTGGGTGTGCCCGAGGTTGGACTTCACCGAGCCCAGCCGCAGCGGCCGGTCCTCGGGCCGGTCCTGACCGTAGGTCGCCAGCAGGGCCTGGATCTCGATCGGGTCGCCCAGCCGGGTGCCGGTGCCGTGGCCCTCGACGACGTCCACGTCCAGCGTGGTGAGCCGCGCACTGGCCAGCGCGTCCTCGATGACCCGCTGCTGGGCGGGGCCGTTGGGCGCGGTCAGGCCGCTGGAGGCGCCGTCCTGGTTGACCGCGCTGCCGCGGACCACCGCGAGCACCTGGTGGCCGAGCCGCCGGGCGTCCGAGAGCCGCTCCAGCAGGAGCATCCCGACGCCCTCGGCCCAGCCGGTGCCGTCCGCGTCGGCGCCGTAGGACTTGCAGCGGCCGTCCGAGGAGAGCCCGCCCTGCCGGGCGAAACCGGTGAAGGTGTCCGGGGAGGCCATCACGGTGGCGCCGCCCGCGAAGGCCATCGTGGTCTCGCCGGAGCGCAGCGACTGGCAGGCCAGGTGCAGGGCCACCAGCGAGGAGGAGCAGGCGGTGTCGATGGTGACCGCCGGGCCCTCCAGGCCGAGGGTGTAGGAGATCCGGCCGGTGGCGACGCTGCTCATGTTGCCGATGCCGAGGTAGGCGTCCACCCCCTCGGGCACGTCGATCATGCGGGCCGCGTAGTCCCGGTACATCAGCCCGGCGAACACCCCGGTGCGGCTGCCGCGCAGCGCGTACGGGTCGACGCCGCCGCGCTCGCACGCCTCCCAGCAGGCCTCCAGCAGCAGCCGGTGCTGCGGGTCCATGGCGGTCGCCTCGCGCGGCGAGATGCCGAACAGCGTCGGGTCGAAGCCGTCCGCGTCGTGCAGGAAGCCGCCGCTGCGGGCGAATCCGGCGTCCTCGCCGACGTCCCAGCCGCGGTCCTCGGGGAAGGCGGAGACGGCGTCCACGCCCTCGGACACCAGCCGCCAGAGCGCGTCCGGGCCGTCCACGCCGCCGGGCAGCCGACAGGCCATGCCGACGATCGCGATCGGCTGGCGGTCGGCCGACTCGGCGGACTGCAGCCGTTGCCGGGTCTGGTGCAGTTCGGCCGTGACGCGCTTGAGGTAGTCGCGCAGTTTCTGCTCGTCCGCCATGTCAGGCCTCACAGGGTGTCGGGTAGGGGTTCGGCAGCAGGGTCACGAGGCGCCCAGTTCCTTGTCGATGAAGTCGAAGAGGTCGTCGTCGGTGGCGGTGTCCAGACCGGCCACCACGTCCGGCGACCCGGCCGCGGGAGCGCCGTCCTCGAAGCGGGCCAGCAGCGCCTGGAGGCGCCGGACCACCGTGATCCGCTCCGCCTCGGCCGCCTCCGCCAGCTCGGCCTCGATCCGCTCCACCCGGTCGGTGAGCGAGGCGGCCGAGGTGCGCGGCGGGGCGATCCGCCCGGTCAGGTACTCGGCGACCCGGGCGGCCGACGGCTGGTCGAACACCAGCGTCGCGGGCAGCCGCAGCCCGGTTCGGGCGGACAGCCGGTTGCGCAGTTCGACCGCGGTGAGCGAGTCGAAGCCGAGGTCGACGAAGCCCCGGTCGGGCGCGACGGCCTCCGCCGTGGCGTGCCCGAGGACCTGCGCGACGTCCGCCCGGACGGCGTCCAGGACGATCCGGGCCTGCTCCGCGGGGGTGCGGCCGGCCAGCTGCCGCGGCAGCGAGGGGCCGTCGGCGGCCGCGCTCGCCCGGCGCGGGCCGCCGGGCAGCAGTCCGCGCAGCAGGGCCGGGACGGCGCTGTCGGCGGTGCCCGGCCGGGCCGGCAGGTCGAGCCGGACCGGCACCAGGTGGGCGCGGTCGGTGGCCAGCGCCGCGTCCAGGAGCGCGAGGCCCTGTTCCGCGGTCAGCCCGTCGCCGAGCCGGGCGGCCCGGTCGCCGAGGTGCCCGGTCATCGCGCTGGCCTCCGCCCAGACGCCCCAGGCGAGCGAGAGGCCCGGCAGCCCGAGCGCCCGGCGCCGCGCCGCGAGGGCGTCCAGGAAGGAGTTGGCCGCCGCGTAGTTCGCCTGGCCGGGCGAGCCGAAGGTGCCGGCCGCCGAGGAGAACAGCACGAACAGCTCCAGGTCCGTCCCCGCGGTCAGCTCGTGCAGGTGCACGGCCGCGTCGGCCTTGGGACGGAACACGGTGGCGACCCGGTCGGGCGTCAGCGACTCGACCACGCCGTCGTCCAGCACGCCGGCGGTGTGCACCACCCCGCGCAGCGGGCGCTCCGCCGGGATCGCGGCGAGCACCCGGGCCAGCGCGTCGCGGTCGGCGGCGTCGCAGGCCACCACCTCGGCGCGAGCGCCGAGTGCGGCCAGTTCCGCCGTCAGTTCGGCGGCTCCGGGGCTGTCCGCACCGCGCCGGCTGAGCAGCAGCAGGTGCCGCACGCCGTACGCCGCGGCCAGGTGGCGGGCCACCAGTCCGCCGAGCACGCCGGTGCCGCCGGTGACCAGGACGGTGCCCCCGGGTTCGGCCGGCGCTCCCGTGCCGGGGCGCGCCGCGGTGTCGGCCGGCGCTGCGGCGCCGGCCCGCGCCCGGGCCAGACGGGGCACCAGCACCCGCCCGTCCCGGACCGCCAGCTGCGGTTCGGCACCGGTCGCGTACGGGTGCCAGGCGTCGTCCGCGGGGTCCGCGTCGACCAGGACGAACCGGTCCGGGTGCTCGGACTGGGCCGAGCGCAGCAGGCCCCAGACCGCCGCGCCGGGCAGGTCGCGCACCCGGCCGGCCGGGTCGACGGCGCCGGAGGTCAGCACCACCAGCCGGGAGGAATCGAACCGCTCGTCGGCGAGCCACTGCTGGACGGTCGCCAGCGTCTCGGAGGCCGCCCGGAGCGCGGCACCCGCGTCGCCGACGGTGTCGGCGGCGGCATCGGTGTCGGTGTCGGTGGCGGCGGCGGTGGCGTCGGCGGCGGGACGGGCCACGAGGGGCAGCACCACCACCGGGGGTGCCTGCGCCCCGGCGGGCAGTCCCGCCAGCGAGTCGATCCGCTCGCCCGGCACCCCGGCCACGGCCGGCGTCTCGTCCCCGGCGAGCACCCACCACGCGGAGGCGTCCACCGGCGGCAGGATCGGCACGGGCGTCCAGTCGACCGCGAACAGCCAGTCCCGACCGGGCTGTCGACCGGTCTCCGGCAGCTGTTCGACGGCGGTCTCGCGGAGCACCAGCGAGTCGACGGAGGCCACCGGCGCGCCGATCCCGTCGGCGGTCCGGATCAGCACGCCGTCCTCGGTCGGGGTGACCGCGACGCGCAGCACCGTGGCGCCGGTGGCGTGCAGCCGGACGCCGGTCCAGGCGAACGGCACACGGGGCACCGGGCCACCGGCCTCGACGAAGCCGATCACGTGCAGCGCCGCGTCCAGCAGCGCCGGGTGCAGCCCGAACCCGGGCGCGGCCGCGGCCGCCTCCTCGGGCAGCGCCACCTCGGCGTAGACCGTCGCGCCCTCGCGCCAGGCCGCCCGGACC
>NZ_JBIVVI010000334.1:0-7745 GCF_044757675.1 Kitasatospora sp. NPDC091257 | reverse complement strand
CATGGCGCGACAACGGCGCGGGCTGTCCACAGCACCGGTCAGGGGCGTGCCGCCGCGGTACAGCTCAGGGCAGCACAGCGCATGGCGCGACAACGGCGCGGGCTGTCCACAGCACCGGTCAGAGCACACGGGCGGGCGGCGCCGGGCAGGGGGCCCGGGCCGTGCATCCGCAGTGCGTCTGAGGCTGTCATGGCCGATACGTTAGCAGTAAAGGTTTGAGATGTTCAAAGTACTTGTTTGAGGTCACGCAGCGCGCACGCCGCCCGAGGCCCGCCACCGGCCCGAACTCCGGACACGAACGAAGCTGACGCCCCATCAGGCCTACTCGGCGGCCCGATTGACCGCTGAGCAGTTATACGTATAACTTTGACGACGTCCCTGCCCCTGCCTGCCCACCCGGAGAGGACGGCCGATGGGCTACCTCGCCCTGCTCCGTGCCCCGCACGTCACCCGTCTGCTGCTCGGCACCCTGCTCGGCCGCCTGCCCGCCGGCATGACCGCCCTCGTCATCGCCCTCGCCCTGCGCGACGCCGGGGTGACGTACGGCCGGGTCGGACTGGCCACCTCCGCCTACGCGATCGCCGCCGCCGTCGGCGGCCCGGTGCTCGGCCGGATCGTGGACCGCACCGGACAGCCGCGCGTCCTGCTCGCCTCCGCCGTGGTGGCCGGCGGCGGGTACGCGCTGCTCGCCCTCGCCCCCGGCTCCGCGCTCGGTGCGCCGATCGGGGCCGCGATCGCCGGCCTCGCCATGCCCCCGCTGGAGCCCTGCCTGCGCTCGCTCTGGCCGGACGTGGTCGAGGAGAAGCAGCTCGACACCGCGTACGCCTTCGACTCGGCCGCCCAGCAGATCCTCTACGTGGCCGGCCCGCTGGCCGTCGCCACCATCTCCGGGCTGTTCAGTCCGGTCGCCGCACTCTGGGTGGCCGCCGGGCTCGGACTGGCCGGCGCGCTGATCGTCGCCACCGCCGGGCCCGCCCGGGCCTGGCGCGCCCCGGCGCAGGAACGGTCCGCCGGACTGCTCGGGCCGCTGCGCTCCCCCGGACTGGTGCTGCTGCTGGTCGGACTGGCCGGGGCCGGCTGGGCGGTCGGCGCGCAGAACGTGCTGTTCATCGCCTACGCCGAACAGCACGTCGGTACGCTGCCCGGCGGCGGAGGCACCCTGCTGGCACTGGCGGCGCTCGGCGGCCTGCTCGGCGCGCTCGCCTACGGCGCGGTCACCTGGCGCCGGACCACGGCCACCCGCACCTGGGTGATGGCCCTCGCGATGGCCGCCTCCTACCTGCCGCTGGTCACCCTGCCCGGGCCGTACCCGATGGCCGCGCTGGCCTTCCTCTCCGGGGTCATGCTGGCCCCGCTGCTGGCGGCGGCGTTCGTCCTGGTCGCCGAACTGGCGCCGACCGGCACCGTCACCGAGGCCTTCGCCTGGCTGGTGACGCTGTTCGCCACCGGCAACTCGCTCGGCTACGCCGTCTCCGGCAAGCTCGCCGAGGACTCGCTGCGCCCGGTGGCGCTGTGCGCGGTGGGCGGGATCGCACTCGGCGGGCTGGTGCTGTTCGGCGCCCGGCGCTGGTTCCACCCGGTGCCGCTCGCCCCGGCCGCCCGGCCCGTCCCGGTGGGCTGACCCACCCCCACGAACGACTGCGCCCGCCGGTGGTCTGGCCGACGGGCGCAGTCCTGTCACCGGTGACGGACCGTCACCGCCAGGTCGGGGCCGTACCGGCCGGCGCCGTGGAGGAGCGCAGCACCAGCGAGGTGGCCAGCGGCGCGACCGGCGCCACCCGCTCCCCGCGCAGCAGGGCCGCCAGCGCGGCCGCGCCCGCCCGGCCCAGCTCCTCGCCCGGCAGGTCGACGGTGGTCAGCGGCGGGGCGAGCAGCGCGGCCACCGCGACGTTGTCCATGCCGACCACCGACAGGTCCTCCGGCACCCGCAGCCCCCGTTCGGCGGCGGCCTGGTAGACCCCGGAGGCGACCACGTCGTCGTCGCAGATCACCGCCCGCGGCCGGTCCGTCCGCTCCAGCAGCCGGCCCGCGACGGTCCGCGCGGCCCGGTGGCCGTCGTTCAGACTCACACCCAACTCCACCACGTCCAGGTCGAGTTCACGGACGGCCTGCTCGAAGGCGGCCTGCCGGACCCGGAAGGTGTAGGCGGAGTGGCTGGAGCGCAGCCGGCCGATCCGGCGGTGGCCGAGCGCGGCCAGGTGCTCGACCGCGGCACGCATCCCGCCGGCCACGTCGAGCTCGACGGTCGGACGCGCCCGGTCGGTGCCGGGGTCGGCGTCCAGGAAGACGGCGGGGGTGTCGACGGGCAGCTCACCGAGCTGGCTGTCGTCCGGGGAGCAGATCAGCAGGCCGTCGAAGCGGCCGGCGGTGGCGGCCTCGGCCAGGGTGGCGCTGCCCCAGCCGGAGCTGACCACGACGGCCAGGCCGTTGCGGCCGGCCTCCTCGTGGACGCCCTCCAGCACCCGGCCGAAGAACGGACCCTGGAGGTTCGGCACGGCCAGCAGGATCATCCCGCTGCGGCCGAGCCGCAGCTGCCGCCCGGCCGCCTGCGGGCGGTAGCCGAGGCTGCGGGCGGCCTCCCGGACCCGCTCCCGGGTGGCCTCGGAGACCCGCCGGCCGGCCTCGGCGCCGGAGAAGACCAGGGAGACGGTGGCCTGGGAGACCCCGGCGAGCCGCGCCACGTCCCGCCCGGTGGGGCGGCGGACGGGGGCCGGCCAGGTGCCGAGCGCCCTCTCGGAGGGCGGTTGCCCGGCGGACGCCGCCTCGACGGACGCCCCCTCGGAGGACGGTTGCCCGGCGGACGGCTCGGACGGCTCGGAGTCTCGGGTGGCGGGCACGGCGGCTGCGCTCCGGGGCCGGGCCCGGGTCAGTTCTGGCCGGCGGTGGCCGAGCGGGCGGCGTCGTCGGCGGCGTCCTCCTCGGCGTTCTGCGCGGCGATCCGGTCGGCGGTACGGCTGCGCATCCCGGAGACCTTGCCGCTGATCTGCGCGGACATCTCGTCGCGCTGCCTGCTCAGCAGCGCGTAGCTGAGCGGCGCGGAGGCGACCGCGGCCAGCAGGAACAGGAAGATCATGCCGGCCTCACCGCTGACCGGGATGACGCCGAAGTGCCCGAGCAGCAGGGCCACCAGCAGGCAGCCGAGGAAGATGCTGACCCGCAGCGAGGTGTAGCGGAGCGTGGCGTGCGACTTCTCCGGGCCGTTGCTGGTCACTCGACACGTCCTTCTTCGTTGCGCTGGGGCGGGTTCTCCAGTCAAGCATGCCTGACGGCCGGAGCGGGGCACGGGGCACCCGATCCGGCCCGCGGCCCGGCGGGCGGTCGTCAGCGCAGGTCGAGCCAGAGGGTGATGTCGTCCCGGTCGTCCCCGGGGGCGACCCGGATCGCGGCCGGCACCCGGCCGACCTCCCGGTAGCCGCTGCGGGCGTAGAACCGCTCCAGCCCGAGGCCGCCGCGCGCGGTGAGCCGCAGCGACTCCAGGCCCCACTCCCGGGCCGTCCGCTCGGCCTCGGCGAGCAGTCGGGCGCCGTGGCCCAGGCCCTGGAAGTCGGGGTGCACCATGACCCGCTTGAGCATCCGCCAGTGCTCCATGAGGTCGAAGCGCATCGACTCGAAGAACAGCACGCCGACCAGCCGGCCCGTCGCGCTCTCGTGCGCGACGAGCAACCGGTCCGGGCCGTCCGGTCCGACCCCGGCGAACTGGCGCTCGGCGGTGTCCCGGAACTCCTCCTCGGTGACCGGCGCCACGAAGCCGACCGCCCCGCCGGCGTTGGTGACGTCGGCCCACAGCCGGACGACGGCCGTCCTCAGATCGGGGTCGAGCTCGGGGTCCAGGGTGAAGGTGAGCGCCATGGAGCGGAGCCTAGACCTCCGGTACGACGGTCCTACCGGGAGGGCCGCCGCCGCCCCCGGGCGCGCGGACCGCCCGTCACGGGAGGGCCGGCACCGCCCGGTCGGCCCGCCCGCCGCGCAGCGCCAGGCAGAGCCCGACCGCGACCGCGCACAGCGCGCCGGCGCCGTACCAGGTGAGGTCGTAGTTGCCGAGGGCGTCACGGGCCAGGCCGGCCAGTCCGGCGACGACGGCCGCGCCGATCTGGTGGGCGGCGAGCACCCAGCCGAAGACGATCGGGGCGTCCTCGCCGAAGTGCCGGCGGCACAGCGCGACGGTCGGCGGCACGGTGGCCACCCAGTCCAGGCCGTAGAAGATCACGAAGGCGAGGATCGGCGGCTGGAGCGATCCGGCCAGCAGTTGCGGCAGCAGGAGCAGGGACAGGCCGCGCAGCCCGTAGTAGACCGTCAGCAGCACCCGGGAGTCGACCCGGTCGGTGAGCCAGCCGCTGAAGACGGTGCCGAGCACGTCGAACACGCCGATCAGCGCGAGCAGGCTCGCGGCGGTGGTGACCGGCATGCCGTGGTCGTGCGCGGCCGGGATGAAGTGGGTGCCGACCAGGCCGGCGGTGGTGGCGCCGCAGATCGCGAAGGAGCCGGCCAGCAGCCAGAACGCCCGGACGCGCGCGGCGTTCCGCAGCACCCGCAGCGAGCGGGCCAGGGCTCGGCCGTCGGTGACCGTCGCGGCCGGGGCCTCGGTCGCACCGTACGGGAGCAGGCCGAGGTCGGCGGGGCGCTCGCGCATCAGCAGCAGCACCGGGACGGCGACGGCGCTGGCGGCGAGCGAGACCACGACCACGGCCGAACGCCAGCCGTGCTGCTCGACCAGCCAGGCGCCGATCGGCAGGAAGACCAGGTTCCCCGCCGCTCCGGCGGCCGTCAGCACCCCGGTGACCAGGCCCTGGCGGGCCCGGAACCAGCGCCCGGTGATGGTGGTGGCGAAGGCTCCGGCCATCGAGCCGCTGCCGAGGCCGACCAGCACGCCCCAACAGAGCACCAGTTGCCAGGGCTCGCGCATCAGCATGGTCAGCCCGGAGCCGACCGAGATGGTCAGCAGCGCGCAGACCACCACCAGGCGCACCCCGAACCGGTCCATCAGGGCGGCGGCGAAGGGGGCGGTGAGGCCGTAGAGCGTCAGGTTGACGGAGGTGGCGCTGGAGATCGTCCCGAGCGACCAGCCGAACTCGTTGTGCAGGGCGTCCATCATCAGGCTCGGCGTGGAGCGGAAGCCGGCCGAGCCGAGCAGGACCAGCAGGGAGACGCCGGCCACCACCCAGGCGTAGTGCACCCGGGGGCGCTTGGCCGGGTCGGGCGGTTCGGAGCGGGATGCGGGGGCGAGGGCGCTGCGTTCGGTCACGCGAACGAGTGTTCCGGGCCGCCCGGGACCGGACGAGTGGCCTGAATGACAGCTTTCGCAAGATTCGGGCCATGGCCCGCAGTACCCTGGCCCGGACCCACCGACGCCCGAGGGGACGGCATGGCACACCTGGTCGCGGTACTCGCCCTGGAGGGCGTGATCGCCTTCGAACTCGGCATCCCCGCCCGCATCTTCGGCGGCGCCAAGGACCCGGACGGACGGCCGCTGTACGAAGTGGCCACCTGCACCCTGGACGGACGGCCGGTCACCACCAGCGCCGACTTCCGGGTCATGGTCGACCACGGACCCGAACTGCTGGAACGGGCGGACACCGTACTGATCCCGGCCTCCGCCGACTCCGCTCCGGCCGTCGCCGACGCCTGCTTCACCCCGCCCCTGGCCGCCGCGCTGGCCCGGATCCGGCCCGGCACCCGGCTGATGTCGATCTGCACCGGCTCCTTCATCCTGGCCGCCGCCGGCCTGCTGGACGGCCGCCCGGCCACCACCCACTGGCGCTACACCGAGCGCTTCGCCCGGCTGTTCCCCAAGGTGCGGCTGGACCCCGACGTGCTCTACACCGACGACGGCGACATCCTCACCTCCGGCGGGGTGGCCGCCGGGGTGGACCTGTGCCTGCACGTGGTGCGCCGCGACCACGGCAGCGCGGTGGCCAACGCGGTGGCCCGCAACTGCCTGGTGCCGCCGTGGCGCGAGGGCGGGCAGAAGCAGTACGTGGAGGCCCCGAGCCCGGTGGACTCCGGCGGCAGCGGCACCGCCGCGGTGCGCGCCTGGGCGCTGGAGCACCTGGACCGGCCACTGGCGCTGCGCCAGCTCGCCGACCGGGCGGGGATGAGCGTACGGACCTTCACCCGGCGCTTCCGCGAGGAGACCGGCGCCAGCCCCGGCCAGTGGATCACCACCCAGCGCACCGAGCGGGCCCGCCAGTTGCTGGAACGGACCGATCTGACGATCGACCAGGTCGCCCGGGAGTCCGGCTTCGGCACCGCCGCCTCGCTGCGACTGCAGCTGCGCGGCCGGCTCGACGTCGCACCGAGCGCCTACCGGCGCACCTTCCGCTCCCTCCCGGAAGGCCGCGCTTCCTGAGCACGGCCCGGCGACCGCCCGACCGGTGGCCGGATCCCGTCGCGCGCCGGCGGCGGATCGGATGGCGGCAGGCCGCGCCCACCCCGAGCACGGTACGGCAGGCCGCCATCCAACCCCGGCGCGCGAGCCCTGATTCCGCGCCACGCCCTCCGCACTCGCCGAGGAGCGGCCCGTGACCGGCCGTCCGCGGTCCGCCCTGCCGGCACGAATCCCCTGGACAGCGGCACCGCGGCGGTGGACGGACGTCCCCTCGGCGTCCCCTCGCGACGGAGCGCCGCACCCAAGCGTGATCAGTCGGATACGTCACGTCAATGGGTAGTCCGAAATTCGGAATGGTTGCGTCACCTTTCGGCCGGTGATCAGCACCGTGATCGGCACGGTCCGACGGCCGCCGCGAAAGCCGCTATTGCGCCAAAGCCGCCCAGTCCACGTCGGCCAGCGGATCCGCGGGACGGGCGTCGCTGCCGATCTCGCACCAGACCCGCTTGCCCGAGTCCTCCGGGTACCAGCCCCAGCGCTCGCAGAGCAGTTCGACCAGCTCCAGACCGCGCCCGTTGGTCGCGTCCTCGTCCGCGCCCGCGTGCCGCGGCGTCGGTGCGGCCCGGCTCGCGTCGGCGACCTCCACCCGCAGCGGGGCGGCCGGTCCACCCTCCTGCGGGCCGTCGGCCACCGGCAGACAGAGCCTCAGCACGGCCGGACAGCCGGTGTGCACCACGGCGTTGGTCACCAGCTCCGAGACCACCAGCACCACCGTCTCGGCCATCGGCGCGTCCGGGTCCACCCCGTGGTTCAGCAGCCGCGAGCGCACCCACCGGCGGGCCCGGCCGACCTCGGCGGGGTCAGCCTGCACCGCCAGCTGTACCTGAAGAACCTGCACCGCTCCACCACCCGCATTCGCAGTTCGGCCATAGTCCCGATCGGGCCGGATCGGCCGGCGGGCCCCCGCACGTCGCCCGGCGCCACCCGAGCCGTGCCCGGGCGCCCGCCCGGTCTGTCCGTCCGCGCCCACTCGCCCGCGCCGTCTCGTCGGTCGGGCACCCGGCCGCGACACGAATACGCCTCAGGATGGGCGGGGGGACGGACCGCAGCAAGCGCTTCGGGCATATTCCGGCGATCGGGCGACAGCGCGGTGCATACTGTCCCGCTCACTCTCGCGAGGCTCGTACCGGTGATCGTCCACCCCGGGCCGACCCGCCGGTCCCGCAGTCGGGAACCTACCGCCGCGCGCCCCGCGCACCCCGCCCGCCACTCACGAACCACCCGTGCGACATATGTCCGACGGCCCTCGAACAGTGGCATCGGCGGACGGGTCCCACCGGCCGACCGTCGTACCGTCCGACGATCCGGCCGCGGGAGGACGACCCGGCCCGGGCGAGGGACCCCGGCGAGGAACCCGGAG
>NZ_JBIVVI010000333.1:0-7766 GCF_044757675.1 Kitasatospora sp. NPDC091257 | reverse complement strand
GGCCGGCCGGGTCAGCCGACGTCCCGGGCGGTGGAGCCCGGCGACTCCAGGTTCCAGGTGACGATCCGCCGGGGGTGCACCCGGATGACGTCCCGGCTGAACCGGTCGGGAGCCACCGGCGGGACGTCCACGGCGAGCACCTCCGCCCGGCCGCGGATCTCCACGCCGCGCCCCCAGCCGCCCGCGACCGGATCGTCGGCGGGTGCCAGGTCGTCGATCAGGACGGAGACCTCGGGGCGGTCCCGGGCGTTGCGGTACTTGTGGCTGCGGGCGTTGTCCGGCCCGCCGATGTCGATGGTGCCGTCGTCGTTGAGCCGGAAGCCCACCGGCCGGACCTGCGGGGAGCCGTCCGGGCCGAGGGTGGCCAGACGGGCCAGCGGTTGGCCAGTGAGATAGCCGCGCTCGCGTTCGGTGAAGTAGCCCATGCGGCCGAGGCTAGGACCTCAAGCGCCCTTCAGGTCAAGGGCGTTCGGCGGCGCGCCCGCGCTCCTGCCAGGACCTCTTCAGCTCCGCCCAGCGGGCCGCCTGCTCGGGTGTCAGGGTGCCGCGGAGCTCGGCGAGCTTGAGGAGCTGGGCCTCGGCCTCGGCGCCCAGGGGCTGGGCCTCGGCCCGGTAGTGGTCGGTGAGCAGGGCGTCCAGTTCGGGGCGGGTGAGGGCGGGGTCGAGGCGCTGGGCGAGCTTGGCCATGTTGCGGTAGGAGCCCTGGAGCAGGAAGGGGGGCTCGGTGCGGGTCCGGTCGTCCTGGGCGGCGGAGGCCAGGTAGGCGCGGTTGACGGCCAGGACGGTGGAGCGCAGGTGGAGCAGGCCGGCCAGGACGGCGGTCATCCGCTCGACCTCGGCGGCGGGCCAGGGGCCGGCCAGGGTGCCGCCGGGCACGCCGCCGGCGCGGGCGAGCAGGGTGTCGAGGTCGGCGCGCTCGGCGGTGGCGAGCGGGGCCAGGTGGGGGCCGGCCGGCAGGGCGTTCTCGACGAAGCTGAGCGCGAAGAGGTCCTCGCGCCCGGCGACGGCGTCGCCGAGGTTCCACACGTCGGCGCGGTTGGCGAGCATGTCGGGCAGCCGGAAGAGGCGGCCGGACTCGGTGTACGGGTTGGCGGCCATGACCACGGCGAAGCGCTTGCCGCGCAGGTCCCACTCGCGGGCCTCGCCGTCCCACACGCCGTCGATCCGGCGCTGGGCGTCGCACAGCGGGATGAAGCGCTGGAGGAACTCGGGCGAGGTGTGCTGCACGTCGTCCAGGTAGAGCAGCACGTTGTCGCCCGCGTGCAGGGCGAAGTTGAGCTTCTCGACCTCGCGCCGGGAGGTGGCGTCGGGGGCCTCGGCCGGGTCCAGCGAGGTGACCCGGTGGCCGAGCGCGGGGCCGCTGACGGAGACCAGCAGCAGCCCGAGCCGCTCGGCGAGGTACTCGACCAGGGTGGTCTTGCCGTAGCCGGGCGGAGAGACCAGCAGCAGCAGGCCGCTGCGGTCGACCGGCCCGCCGGCGGCGGCCGTGCCGAGCTGCTTGGCGAGGTTGTCGCCGACCAGCGGCAGGTACACCTGGTCGATCAGCCGGTTGCGGACGAAGCCGTTGAGCGGGGCGGGCCGGTACTGGTCGAGCCGCAGCCGGGCGTGCTCGGCGGCCAACAGTTCGCCCCGCAGCCGCTGGTAGGCCCGGTGGCCGGGCACCTCGACCTGCTCGAACTCCCGCACCTTGGCGAGCAGTTCGTCCAGCCGGAGGTCGAGCGCCCCGCCCGCGAGCCGCGGGTGGTCGCCGAGCAGCCCGGTGATCCGGGCGCCCACGGCCCCCTCGGCGGGCCGGCGCGGCAGCGACGGGCAGAGCAGGACGGCGGCGGCCTCGGCGAGGTCGGCCGGGTCGGCGTCGGCTGCTCCCGACTCCAGCCAGGCGGCGGCCAGTTGGCGCCGTACGGGCAGCAGCCCGGGCTCCTCGGGCAGCGCGGCCAGCGCCTCGGTGAGGCCGGCCGACTCGGGTGCCGCGCGGAACTTGTCGACCAGCGCGGCGGCGCCCGGGGAGTGGGCGAAGCTGGGTGCGGCGGCGGCCAGTTCGGCCACCAGGTACGGGCCGGACGGCTCCGCCCCCGGAACGAACTCCGAAACGGTGGCGGAGAGTTCGGCCTCCAGTGCGGCCAGCGCCGCCAGCGCGGCCGAC
The DNA here is from genome assembly GCF_044757675.1 of Kitasatospora sp. NPDC091257. NCBI lineage: Bacteria > Bacillati > Actinomycetota > Actinomycetes > Kitasatosporales > Streptomycetaceae > Kitasatospora > Kitasatospora sp. NPDC091257. Next base: position 5,623 of record NZ_JBIVVI010000333.1, on the reverse strand, counting down.
GCCGGGGCGCCACCGAAGGCGTCCCGGGCGAGGCCCAGCGAGCGGGCCCGCGTGTGCCAGAGCAGCCGCTGCCGCTCGTCGGCGCCGTGCGCCCAGTACAGCTGGGCGGCCGCCCGGGCGCCCGCCGGGTGGCGCAACAGCCCGGCCCCGGCGCCGAGCCGGAGCAGGGCGCGGAGCAGCAGCGCGGCGTCGTGGTCGTGCACGCCGCGCTGGTAGCCCTCGTCCGGGCGCTGCTCGGCGGCCCGCCGGACGTACTCCAGCAGCTCGCCGTCGGTGCGCGGCGCCCCCGTCTCGGCGGCCGGCAGCAGGCTCGCCGCGAGGTACTCGGCGCGGTACAGCTGCGGGGTCTCCGAGGGCAGCGGGCGGTCCCAGTACCGCTCGGTGGCGGCGAAGGCCGGGTCGGTGACGGGGGAGCGGTAGTCGGTGCCGGTGAGCGTGAAGGCGGGGCGTCCGCGCCAGGGAACCAGGGCGAGTTCGGGCCGCCGGGTGGTGACGGCGAACAGGTGGCGGCCCAGCCGCAGGGTGCCGGGGCCGTCCCCGGCGAGTTCGGCGCGGTCGCGCAGGGCCCGCTGGGCGCGGCCGCGCGCCGCGCGCAGCCGTCCGGTCAGCTCCTCGGCCCGGACCCGGTCGCCGAGCGCGGTCAACTGCCCCGCCAGGTCGCGGAGTTTGACGGCGGTCGGGTCGGCGGCGAAGGCCGCCTCGATCTCCTCGGCGGTGTCCAGCGCGGCCAGCCGGCGGTGCAGGGTGTCGAGGATGCGCCCGGCGGAGGCGACCAGCCGGTCGGCGCGCCGGGCCCGCTCCTCCAGCAGGTGCTGGCGGCGGGCGGTGAGCGCGTCGTGGATCTCGGTGCGCCGGGCGGTGAGCTGCTCGCCGAGGGCCGGGTCGGCGTCGGCGAAGCGGGTCTCCAACTGCTCGATCCGCAGCAGCAGCCGGCCGAGCTGCTCGTCGCAGTCCTCGGGGGTGTCGGCGGCGGCGAGCGCGGCGGTGGTGGCCTGGCCGAGCAGGGCGGTCTCGGCGGCGAACTCGGCGGCGGCCTCGCGGGTGCGCAGCTCCCGGCGGCGCACGGTCAGCGCGGACCGGGCCCGGTTGAGCAGCCCGAGCACGTCGGCGAGCCGGTCGAGGATGGCGGTGCGGGTGGTGGCGTCGGCCAGATCGAGGGTGCCGACCAGCTCCGAGACGGTCTGCAGGGCCTCGCTCTGGGCGGCCAGTTCGAGACCCAGCGGTTCGGCCTCGGCGGCGGTGGCGATCGCGGCGCACCGCTCGGCCAGCTCGCCCGCCCGCTGCCGGTGCGGCTCGAAGGCGGTCGGCTCGGCGAGCTGGACGACGGCGCGGTCGGCGGCCCGGGCCAGACCCTCGGCGAGGTGCGCGGCGAGCGCGTCGATCCGCCGGGCGTCGGCGCGCGGCAGGTCGCGCAGCGCCTCGACACGACCCTGGGCGCGGCGCAGCCCGGCCAGCCGGTCGACCCACTCGGCGGCGTCGGCCAGGGTCTCGCCGCGGGCGGTGCGCAGCAGGCCCTCGACGTGCTCGGCGGTCTCGTCGGCCCGCCGGGCGGCGTGCGCGGTGAGCTGGGCGACGGCCTCGTACTCGGCGACGACCTGCCGGGCGGTGTCGCGGATCTCGGCGAGCGGCGCGGCGAGGTCGCCGAGACCGCTCTGGCCGAGCCAGTGGTGCCGGTCGGCGGTGCGGGTGCAGGCGGCGAGGACGGCCCGATGGCCGGCCGGGGTGTCGGCGCCGGCCGCGGCCAGCCGGGCCAGGGCCAGGCAGTCGGCCAGGCCGCGGACCAGGTCGGCGTTGCCGATCCGGGCCAGCGGCCCGCTGCCGGGCGGCTGTTCGGCGGCGAAGCGCTCGCTGGTGAACGGGGTCTGCCAGAGCTGGACGGGGTGCAGCCGGGTCGGCCCGTCCTCGGCCGGGCGCAGCGCGATCAGGGTGCCGTCGGCGAGCAGCGAGTAACCCTGGCAGGGCAGCGGGGCGGCGGCCTCCTGGCGCACGCTGTTGTACGGCTGGAGCAGGGCGCGGCCGTCGGCGGGGGAGCGGAACTCGTACAGCACGTCCTCGCCGTTGGGCGACAGGACGGTGCGCTCGTACACCAGGCCGTCGACCGGCTGGTCGAAGACGCGCACGGTGCCGTCCACCAGGTGGCAGCCGCCGGGGAAGGCCACGCCCTGGTCGGCGGGCAGCCGCAGGCAGGCCTGGCCCAGCGCGTCGATCCGGGTGACGGCGCCGGTGGGCAGGTGGACCACCAGGTGCCGGTCGGTCTCCTCCTGGTACGGGCGCACCCGCACCAGCAGCAGGGTGCCGAGCCGGGCGTGGGCGATCCGGGCGTCGGCGAGGGTCTGCAGGGCCTCGGCCAGCGGTTCGCGGTACAGCTCCCGGCCGTCCGGGGCGGCGATGGTCAGCCGGCCGCCGTCGACGCCGATCAGCAGCTCTCCGGCCAGGTCCGCGCGGGGCGGGCGGCCGGGCCCGGCGGGCAGCTGGTCGTCCCGGGTGACGGCGGTCCAGGGCAACTGCTGACCGTCGGCGGGGACGTGGTCGCGCTCGCCGCGCCCGTCCAGGTAGGACGGCTGCGCGTCGTCGGCGGGGCCGCCGTCGAGGCGCCAGCGCAGCACCCGGACGTCGGCGGCGGCGGGGCCGGTGCGGAAGACGGCGAGCAGCCGGCCGTCCACCGCGCGCAGCCGCTCCAGCCGGGCGTCGCGGAAGTAGCGCCGCAGATCGGCGAGGTCCTGGCGCAGCCGCGGGTCGTCCAGCAGGGTGCCCTCGGCGGGCGCGGGGGAGAGGTCGGGGTGGTGCAGGCCGAAGACGTCGTCGAAGTCCCCGGCGCCGTCCGCGGCCTCGACCGGTCGGGTGCCGAGCAGCAGCAGCCCGCCGACGGCGGTGAGGTCCTGCGGCAGGCAGGACCGGGCGGTGGTGAGCCGCCCGGTGCCGGCCAGCCGCAGCTCCCCGCCGCCGAACTCGTCGACCCGGCGGGCGTTCAACGCCTGGGCCCGGTCGGCGAGTTCGGCGGCGGCTCGGGCGAGCCGGTCGCGCAGGACCTCGTAGGTGCCGGCGTCGAGCCGGGCGTCGAGGGCGTCCACGGTCACGGTCACGTTCCTCGGTCGGTTCGGTCGGATCGGGTGGTTTGGGGCGGTTCAGCCGGTTCGGGCGGCGGGTCGGAACGCCCGGTCGCTCAGCGGGTCACTTGGAGCCGTTGGCCGAGGCGAGGCCGCCGGCCAGGACCCCGAGCGGGGTCTCCGCGACGCCCAGCTGCCGCGCCGACTCCAGCAGCCGGCGCAGCTGCCCGGCCTGGTCCCCGGCGCCCGAGCCGATCAGCTTCATCAGCAGGGCGGAGACCGTCAGGTTCTGCACGTCCGCCGTGGAGACCGAGGAGAGCACCCTGGTGAGGTCCTCGGTGAAGCTGGCCCGCCCGTCCAGCCAGGGCCCGGCCAGGGTCTGCGCGGTCTGCGAGTGGCCGACGAAGGCGTCCAGGCTCTTGCCGGCCGACACCGACTGCACCAGCCGGTCGAAGAAGACCGAGTCCCCGCCGACGATGTCGATCTTCGCCTTCTCCAGCCCGGCCGCGACCAGCGCCGCCTGGGCCTCGGCGATCTGCCGCTGGGTGTCCAGCCCGGCCAGCCGGACGTCCTTCTCGGCGGCCAGCCGCAGACGGTACTCCTCGTGCCCGCGCGAGGCCTCGTCCAGCTTGGCCATCGCCGCGGCCTTCTCGGTCAGGCCCTCGGCCTCGGCCTTCAGCCTGCCGCCGACCTCCAGCGCGGCGGCCTTGGCCTTCTCGACCTGGACGACGGCCTCGGCGCGGCCGACCTTCTCCACCGCCGCGGCCTCCTGCTCACGGACCTGGACCCGGGCCAGGCCCTCGGCGGCGGCCTCCGCCCGGATGCCCTCGGCCATCCGGATCTTGGCGGCCGCGTCCAGCTCGGCGGCCCGCTGCCGGGCCTCGGCCAGCACCAGCGCCTCGCGGGCCTTGTGCGAGGCGGCCTGTTCGGCGGCCTCGGCGGCCTTGATGTCCTTGACGAGCTTCTCCTGCGCCTCGGCCTCGGCCTGGATCACGACGGCCTTGCGGACCCGCTCGGCCTCCTCGGTGGCGCGCAGCGTCTTGACGGCCTCCTCCTGCTCGGCGACGGTGCGGTCCACCGCGACGCGCTCGCGGACCACGTCGGCGACCTCGCGCTTGGCGGACTCGACCTCCTTCTCCTTGGCGATCGTGGCGAGCTGGGTCTCCCGCTCGCGGCCGACGACCTCCAGCAGGCGGTCCTTCTCGATCCGCTCGTTCTCCACCGCGATCACCCGCTCGCGGTTCTTCTGCGCCACCGCGACCTCGCGGGCCTGGTTCTCCCGCTGCACCCCGAGCAGCTCCTCGGTGCGCAGGAAGGCGGTCTGGGCGTTGAGCCGCTCCTCCTCCTGCACCCGGGCGATCACCGCGTCCTCCTTGGCCCGCAGGGTCTCGATCTCGCGGTGCTGGCGGATCTCGGCGTCGGCCTGCCGGCGCTCCAGCTCCAGGACGGCCTCCCGGGCGTCCACGTTCTGCCGGGTGATCTCCTTCTGCTCGTTGCGCTGGTACTCGTTGGTGCGCACGTGCTCGATCGCCGTCAGCTCGGTGATCTTGCGGATGCCCTGGGCGTCCAGGATGTTGTCGGAGTCCAGCTGGCTCATCGGCGTCTGTTCCAGGTGGTCGATGGCCGCGTCCTCAAGGGTGTAGCCGTTGAGGTCGGTGCCGATGACCGCGATGATCTGGTCCCGGAACTCGTGTCGGTGGGTGTACAGGTCGGTGAAGTCCAGCTGCTTGCCGACGGTCTTGAGCGCCTCGGCGAACTTGACGGCGAAGAACTCCTGGATCGCCTGCGGGTCGCTGGCCCGGGCGGTGCCGATCGACTGCGCGACCTTGATGACGTCCTCGACGGTCTTGTTGACCCGGACGAAGAACGAGATCCGGATGTCCGCGCGGATGTTGTCCCGGCAGATCAGGCCGTCCCGGCCGGCCCGGTGGATCTCCACCGTCTTCGCGGTGATGTCCATCAACTCGGCCTTGTGGAGCACCGGGAGGACGATCGCGCCGGTGAAGGTCACATCCACCTTCTTCGTCCGGGAGACGATCAGTGCCTTGCCCTGCTCGACCTTCTGGAACAGACGGCCCACGAACAGCAGCATGGCGAGCACGATGAGCAGCACGACGGCGACGAGCACGCCGAAACCCACGGCGATGGTGTCCATCACGGAGTCCTTTGACGATGGCGAGTTGGTGCGAAGGGAAGTGCGGTGGGGGTGGGTGGAAACGCGTGACGCGCGTCAGTGGACAGGCGTCAGTGGACAGGCGTCAGTGAACGGCCGGCGGGTCGAAGGGCGCCACCAGGAAGTGCTCGCCCTCGGCGTCGTAGTCGAAGATCAGGGCGGTCCGCCCGGCCGTCAGGGCCGGTTCGGGCGTCGCCGTACGGACCTGGACGGTCGCGGTGGAGCCGTCCTCCGCGGTGACCTCGGCCTGCCCGAAGTCGGCCGTCACCCGGCCGGTCCGGATCACGCAGACCCGGCCGACGAAGTCCCCCCGGGTGACCGGCCGGTCCTGCGGGGACGGTGTCGGGGTTGTTCGCGGAGCAGGTGGTGCGGGCTCCGGGTGCGGTGGCGGTGGTGGATGGTG
>NZ_JBIVVI010000332.1:0-7770 GCF_044757675.1 Kitasatospora sp. NPDC091257 | reverse complement strand
GGGGCTGGCCGGGGTCGACTTCAACTTCAACGGCTGGGGCGACAAGCAGACCCACGCCAATGACAGCCTGGTCGCCCGCTACCTCCTCGACCACTACCGCATCACCCGCATCCAGGCGCCGATCACCGGCGAGGGCGGCGGCATCGAGGTGGACGGCGAGGGGACGCTGATGGCCACCGAGAGCTCCTGGGTCAACGGCAACCGCAACCCCGGCAAGTCCCGCGACCAGATCGAGGCGAGCCTCAAGGACCTGCTCGGCGTCGAGAAGGTGATCTGGTTCCAGGGCGTCGCCGGGCAGGACATCACCGACTGCCACGTCGACGCCCTCGCCCGCTTCGCCGAGCCGGGCACCGTGGTCCTGCACCGTCCCGCCGCCGACGCCCCGCCGGACGTCTGGACCACCGCCTCCGCGCAGGCGCTGCAGGTGCTGCAGACGGAGACGGACGCCCAGGGCCGCACGCTCAAGGTGGTCGACCTCCCCGAGCCCGACACCGCCCGGATCCCGGGCGCGGGCAAGGACTTCCTGGCCACGTACATCAACTACTACGTCTGCAACGGCGGCGTCATCGTCCCGCGCTTCGGGGACCAGGCCGCCGACGACCGGGCGGCCGGCGTCCTCGGCGACCTCCACCCGGGCCGCAAGGTCACCCAGGTCGGCATCAACCACATCGCCTCGGGCGGCGGGGGCATCCACTGCGCCACCCAGCAGCAGCCCGTGGCGCCCGGCTCCACCCCGTGACCGGTCGGGCTCCGGAGGGTCGGGCGGCGCGGGGGCGGGCGGCGCGGATCGGGCTCCGGACGGTCGGGCTGCGGACGGTCGGGTGACGCGGGTCCGGGCGGCGTACGGTCCCTCCGCGGACCGTCAGGCGCCGGACGGCCGGGGGGCGGACGACAGCGATTCCAGCAGGGTCCGCAGCACCCGCTCGGCGTCCACCGTCCCGTCCAGCGACCCGATGGCGGCGAGCCCGTCCACGGCGGCGGCGAAGGCCTCCCCGAGCGGGACCGGGTCGCCGCCGTCGCCGCGTTCCTCCAGCAGGCAGCGGAACAGGCCCACGAAGGAGGCCCGCCAGCGCGCGTACTCGGCCTCCAGGCTCGCGCGGACGCGTTCGTCGTTGAGGGCGAGCCAGTGCAGGGCGGCGTGCAGTCGGGCCAGGTCGGGGCTCTCGGGCCGGGTGAGCAGCGTCAGGACCCGCTCGGAGCGCTCGGCGTAGCCGCCGGGGCCGGCGACCGCCTCCTCCAGCGGCGTGATCCACTCGGGCCGGATGTCCGCCACGACCGCGACGATCAGGTCGGTGCGGTCCGCGAAGTGGTAGTGGCACATCCCGTGCGAGACCCCGCACAGCGCGGCCACGTTGCGGGTGGTGAACCGCCCGGCGCCGTCGCCCGCGAGCAGGGTGCGGGCCGCCGCGATCAGCCGGGCCCGGGTCTGCTCGCCCTTGGCGGAAGCGCGGGTCCGGCCGGGGCCGCCCGCCGCGGAGGCCGTTCGTGCGGCCGTGCCTGTCGCCTGTGTCGCCATGGCCGTCACTGTAACGACCGGGGGAGTGCCGCCGGGGCGCATCGGGAACGATGGCTGCGCAAAGTATTGACCGAGCGCTTGGCCAGTTTTACCTTTTCGGTCAACTGCTGCACAAGCAGCGGACGTTGACATGGAGGCAGTGATGGACGACCGCTCCAGAACCGGGACGACGGCCGCGGAGGGGCTCGGCCGCCGCCGGTTCCTGACGGCCGCCGGGATCGTCGTCGCCGGCACCGCGCTGACCACCGCGACCGGCGGGCCGGCCCAGGCGGCGCACCGAGGCACCGCCGCGGGTGCCGCCGCCGACGCCGGCCTCGCCGCGGGCTTCCGGGTGCCGCTGGACACCGTCCGGCACACCCGCACCTGGATGGCCTGGCCGGACAGCAGCACCATCTGGCGCAACAAGCTCGGCGGTGTCCAGTCGAACATCGCCCTCATCGCCAGAACCATCGCGAAGTACGAGCCGGTCACCATGTGCGCCAACCCGGCCGGTGTGGCCAAGGCACGGTCGATGTGCGGCTCGACCGTCACCGTCATCGGGGACGTCCCGGTCGACGACTGCTGGATGCGCGACACCGGCCCGGTCTTCCGCACCGACGGCGCGGGCGGCCTGGACACGATCGGCCTCAACTTCAACGGCTGGGGCAACCACCAGAACCCGCACGGCAACGACGCCCTGGTCGCCCGGGGCGTCGCCGCCTACCTCGGCCTGCCGTTCACCGCCGCCGGGCTGGTCGCCGAGGGCGGCGCCATCGAGACCGACGCGGCCGGGACGCTGATGGCCACCCGGAGCAGCATCCTCAACGCCAACCGCAACCCCGGCATGTCCCAGGCCGCGGTCGAGAGCGCGATGTGCGCCGCCTACGGCGCCACCAAGGTGATCTGGTTCAACGGTGTCGCCGGCCAGGACATCACCGACGACCACGTGGACGCCACCTCCCGCTTCCTCGGCGCGGGGACGGCCGCGGTCCAGATGCCGCTGGCGAGCGACACCGACGCCTGGTCGAACGACGCACGGCAGCAGTACCGGATCCTGACCACCTCCACCAGCGCCCAGGGAACTCCGTTCGGGGTCAGCCAGATCCAGGGGCCCGACTACAACCTGATCCGCTCGACCGACCCCAACTTCGTCGGCTCCTACGCCAACTACTACCTGTGCAACAACGCGGTGATCGCGGCGCAGTTCGGCGACACCAAGGCCGACAGTGCCGCCCGGGCCGCCCTCGCCCGGATGTTCCCCGGCCGCACCGTCGAACAGCTGAACATCGACATCCTGGGCGCGGGCGGCGGCGGGATCCACTGCGTCACCCAGCAGCAGCCCGCGGCGTGAGGCGGTGGGGCCGGGTCCGGCCCGCCGACCGGACCCGGCCCCGGGCGCCGGGCCGACCCTCCGGCCGACCCGGGGAGCCGGCCCGGCGCCCGCTCAGCCCAGGGCGGGGATGTCGTGGGTGGCGCAGTGGATGCCACCGCCGCCGGCCGCGATCGCGTCGATCGTGACCGGCACGATCTCCCGGCCAGGGAAGTACTGCTTCATGATCTGCTGGGCCCGGTCGTCGGCCCTGGCATCGCCGAACTTCGGCAGGTAGACGCCCTTCGTGCCGATGTAGAAGTTCATGTACGAGGAGACGAAGGCGTCACCGCGCCCGGTGATCCTGTCCGGGTCCGGCTGCTGGAGCTCCACCACCTGGAGCTTGCGGCCCGTCGCGTCGGTGGCGTCCTTGAAGACGGCGCGGGCCTGGTCGGCCGAGCGGGACCAGACGTCCGGCGGGGTGCCGGGGAAGGCCTGGTCGAGCAGGACGACGCCGGGGGCGGCGAAGCGGGTCAGGCAGTCGACGTGGGCGTCGGTGATGTCCTTGCCCTTGACGCCCGCCAGCCAGATCACCGTGCTCACGCCGAGGACCCGCTTCAGCTCGGCCTCGACCTGGTCCCGGGTCATGCCCGGGTTGCGGTTGTCGTTGACGACGGAGCTCTCGGTCACCATCAGGGTGCCCTGGCCGTCGGTCTCGAAGGAGCCGCCCTCGGCGACCAGCCGGGTCTCGACCCGCTCCACGCCGTACTTGGCCAGCACCGTCCGGGCGACCTTGGCGTCGTTGCCGCGCTGCTGCTTGCCGCCCCACCCGTTGAAGTTGAAGTCGACGCCCTTGACCGTGCCGCCCTCCTCGACGAACACCGGCAGGGTGTCCCGGGCCCACAGGTCGTCGACGGCGATCGGCACCACCTCGACGGCCGAGCCGCAGGCCTTCCGGGCGGCGTCCTGCTGCTCGGGGCGGGCCATCAGCACGACCGGTTCGCGCGCCGCGATGGCCTGGGCCAGGCCGGCGACGTCCCGGCGGACGTCCGGCAGCTGCTCGCCCCAGATGTTCTCGGAGGCCGGCCAGGACATCACGGTGCGCAGGTGCTTCTCCCACTCGGCGCCGAAGCGGCGCACACCGGGGGTGCCGCCGGGCTGCGGGGGCGGCAGGGTGGCGCCGTCCTCGATGCCGTTGGGGTCGCAGGCGGTGAGGCCGAGGGTGAGGGCGCCGACGCCGGCGCCGACACCGGCGAGGCGGCGCATCAGGGTACGGCGGGACAGGGCAGGGGACATACGGGCACTCCGGCTGTGGTGGTCGGTGCGGTGGACAGGACGTGCGGTACGGAGGCTGCGGCTGCGACGCAGGCCGCCCGGTGGCTACGGCAGCGGTTCGTGCATGGTCGAGCAGTGGATGCCGCCGCCGCCGGCCATCAGGCGGTCGACGTCGATCTGCACCACCTCGCGGCCGGGGAAGGCCGCGGCGAGCGTCTCCCGGGCGGCGGCGTCCTTGTACGCGTCGCCGAACTCGGCGGTGATGACGCCCCCGTTGACGAGGACGAAGTTGAGGTAGGAGTCGACGAACGTGGAGCTGCGGGAGCGGACGGTGTCCGGGCCGTGCACCGGGACGACCTGCAGGCGGCGGCCCCGGGCGTCGGTGGCGGCGGAGAGGATCGCGAACTGCTCGCGGGCGTCCCGCGCCCAGGAGTCGTTGCGGTCCGCCGGCGGCAGCTGCACCATCACCACGCCTGGGCGGACGAACCGGGAGGTCACGTCCACGTGGTCGTCGGTGATGTCCTCGCCCCTGATGCCCGGCAGCCAGATCATGGTGTCCGCGCCGTAGGCCTCCAGGACGGACTCCTCGATCTCGGCCCGGCTCATGCCGCGGTTGCGGTTCTTGTTGACCAGGCTGCTCTCGGTGGCCATCACCGTGCCGTCGCCGTCGGTCTCGATCGCGCCGCCCTCGCCGACGAAGTCCGCGTAGGTGTGGCGCAGGCCGCGGCGGGCGGCGAGGCGCTCGGCGACCCGGGCGTCGTCGTGGTGCACCTGCTTGTTGCCCCAGCCGTTGAAGTTGAGGATCACCGCGTCCAGGCCGCCGTACCCGTCCCGGCGGAACACCGGCGCGGTGTCGCGCATCCACAGGTCGTCGGTGGGGATGGCGGTGATCACCTCCACCCCGGAGCCGCACCGGGACCGGGCCTTGCCGGCGGTCCAGTCGTCGGGGGCGCACATCACCACCGGCTCGAACTCGGCGATCGTGCGGGCGATCAGGGCGATGTCCTCCTGGACGCCGCCCAGGCGCAGTCCCCACACGCCCCTGCGGGAGGGCCAGGACATCCAGGTCCGCGCGTGCGGGACGTCGTCCGCCGGCACCCAGGGGTACGGCCCGGTGGAGCGGTCGTCGGGGTAGTGGGTCATGAGGGTCTCCAGATCGTGCGACGGTGCCGGGAAGGGCGCCGAGGGCCGCCGGATCCCACTCTTCGCGCCGCGACGCGGTGGCGCACCACGGGGACGGGCCGGCGGCAGCACCCTTCCTGCGGCTTCAGGCTCGCACTGACTGAAAGTTCAGTCAAACCCATGGGCGCGCCATAACGCATCCTTGACGGGCTCCCCGCGCAGCGTGACAAGCCCTGTGCGGTCCGTACGGCTCAGGACCCGAGCCGGGCCACCTCGACCTCGATCGCCTCGGTCAGCAGGGTGCGGGCGTGCGCCAGCGGCAGGCTGCCGCTGAGCCAGCGCGTGCTCAGCCCCTCCAGCAGCGCGGTCAGCCGCTCCGCCGCGCCGGCCAGCGCGACCGCCGAGGCCATCGGCCGCACGTCGCCGAGCAGTTCCGCGACCTCCTGCACCCAGATCCGGGTGGCCCGCGCCAGGTCCTCGCGCAGCGTCTCGTCGAACACCGCGCTCGCCCGCAGCTCGCCCCAGGCGGTGCTGTTCTCCCGCACCTCCGGGGTGTCCTGGAGCTCCAGCAGCAGCGTCTGCTCCAGCTCCTCGCGGGGCGTCAGCGGCGGGGCGTCCTCGGCGCGTTCGGTCGTGTACCGCTCCGCCCGGTCGTTGATGAACTCCAGCGTCTGCCGGAGGATCCCCGTACGGTCCTTGAAGTGGTAGTAGATCAGCGCGGTGGACACACCCGCCTCGGCCGCGAGCTCCTCCACCCGCAGTCCGCGCACCCCGCGCCGCGCGATCACCCGCGCCGCTGCTTCCATGATCGACGTTTTACGACTGGCCACGATCCACCACCTTACCGGCGGCGCGGGCGCCGGTCCCGCCCTCCGGCTGACCGACCGATCAGCCGGAGCCGACGGCCCGGGCGCGGAATGTGGCGCAGGTCACGCCGGATCCAGAACCCGGGCGCCGGATCTCGCGTCTGGCTGGTGTGAGATCACGCAGGAGAGCACTGGACGAGGTGGACGAGGAGCGCCTCCTCCGGCTGGTGGCCAGGGGAGACCGCGGGGCGTTCGACGAGCTGTACCGGCGTACGTCGCCATGGCTGGCGGTGCGGCTGCGCCGCCGCTGCGCGGACGAGCAGATCGTCGCCGAAGTCATGCAGGAGACCTATCTCGCGGTGTGGCGCGCGGCCGGCGCGTTCGCCGGGAGCGCGGTCGGCGGGACGGCCGTCGGGTGGCTGTGGACGATCGCGGCACGCCGCCTCGTCGACGCGTTCCGGCGCCGCGCCCACCACGCCGAACCGCCGGTCGCCGCGGCCGAGCGGGCGGTGGTGCCCGCGGCGGAGGAGGAGGCGCTCGCCGGGACCGTCGGCGGCGACGTCGGCGACGCCCTGAGACGGCTGGCGCCGGAACTCCGCGAGGTACTGCAGGCCACGGTGCTCGACGGGCTCTCCGTCCGGGAGACCGCCGTCCTGCTCAGACTGCCCGAAGGCACGGTCAAGACCCGTGCCCGTCGGGCCCGGATCGCGATGCGGGAGGCGCTCGCATGAGTACGGAACACGCGTCCAGGCAGTTGATCGACGACTACGCACGTGGCGCCACGACGATCGCGGCGGACACGGTCTGGGCACTGGAGGCCCACCTGGAGACCTGCGCGCCGTGCCGGAGCCGGCTGGCGGCCTCCGTGGCCACCGGGGTGCCCGGCATCGCCGCGCTCGTCGACACCGTCCGGGCCGGTCTGGAACCGCAGTTGGACGCGGCGGTCACAGTGGCCCCGCGGCGGTACCGGCCGGGATGGGTGTCGTCCTGGCTGACGCCGGTGATGACCCCGTGGCTGGCCATGACCGCCGTCGTCACCCTGGTGGCGCTGCTGCTGGACGCGGTCGCGCCGTCGGAGCGCTTCGGCGGCTCCTCACTCGTGTCGCTGATCGCGCCGGTGCTGCCGCTGTGCGGCGTCGCCGCGTCGTGGTCCAGCGGCCTGGACCCGGCACACGAACTGACCGCCTCGACCGCCCGGGCCGGTCTGCCGCTGCTGCTCAGGCGCACCACCGCGGTCCTCGTGGTGGTCCTGCCCCCGCTGCTGCTGGGGGGATGGCTGACCGGGACCATGACGGCCGCGCAGTGGCTGCTGCCCTCCCTGGCCTTCACCTCCGCCGCCCTGGCACTGGGCAGCGTGGTCGGGGTGACCCGCGCCGCCGTCGGGCTGGCGCTCGCGTGGGGCGCCGTCGTCCTGGCCCCCGCGTCGCTCACCGGTCGCGTCCCCTCCGTCCTGCAACTGGCCCTGCAACCGGACCGGTTGCCCCTGTGGGGGCTGCTCCTCGCGCTCGGCGCCGGTGCCGTGATCGCCCGCAGGGACGCGTACTCGACGCTGTGAAACCCATGTCCACCCTCGAATGTCCACCATCGAAAGGGACCACCGCATGACACCCGTGACGAGCGCGGCCGACACCGCGCCGAAGACCTACGCCTGGGAGATCCGGGCCGACGGCCTGAAGGTCCGCGTCGGACGGAACACGATGGCCGTCGACGGCCTCGACCTCTCCCTGGGCATCGGCGCCCACGGCCTCCTGGGGCCCAACGGG
>NZ_JBIVVI010000331.1:0-7802 GCF_044757675.1 Kitasatospora sp. NPDC091257 | reverse complement strand
GGGATTCGTCATCGTCAGGACCGGGCCCGTGACCGGGCCCGTGACCGGGCCCGTGACCGGGCCGGGATCCGGCTCAGCCGCCGAGCCGGTCCACCGCGGTCACCCGCAGCACCGCCCGGCCCTCCTCGTCCGAGCCGTACAGGTCGACCTCGGCGCTGATGCCCCAGTCGTGGTCGCCCTCCGGGTCGTCGAAGATCTGCCGGACCCGCCAGGAGGAGTCCTCCTCCTCGATGATCAGCATCTTGGGGCCGCGCGCGTTCGGGCCGGTGCCGAGGTCGTCGTACTCCTCCCAGTACCCGTCCATGGCGTCCGCCCAGCGGTCCGCGTCCCAGCCGTACTCGCCGTCCAGCTCGGCGAGCTCCTCGTAGTGCTCCAGCGCGCACAGCTCGACCCGGCGGAACATCTCGTTGCGCACCAGGACGCGGAAGGCGCGGGCGTTGGCGGTGACCGGCGCCGGCTTGTCGTCCAGCCGCACCTCGGCGGTGGCCGCCTCGGTCGGGTTGGCCAGCTGCTCCCACTCGTCCAGCAGGCTGGAGTCGACCTGGCGGACCAGCTCGCCGAGCCAGGCGATGACGTCCTTGAGGTCGTCGGTCTTCACGTCCTCGGGGACGGTCTGCTCCAGCGCCTTGAACGCGCCGGCCAGGTAGCGCAGCACGATGCCCTCGGTGCGGGCCAGCTCGTAGAAGCCGACGTAGTCCGAGAAGGTCATCGCCCGCTCGTACAGGTCGCGGACCACCGACTTCGGCTGCAGCTGGTGGTCGCCGATCCACGGGTGCGCCCGGCGGTACACCTCGTAGGCGTGGGTGAGCAACTCCTCCAGCGGCTTCGGGTAGGTGATCTCCTGGAGCCGCTCCATCCGCTCCTCGTACTCGATGCCGTCCCGCTTCATCTCGCCGACGGCCTCGCCGCGCGCCTTGTTCTGCTGGGCGGCGAGGATCTGGCGCGGGTCGTCGAGGGTCGCCTCGACGACCGAGATCACGTCCATCGCGTACGAGGGCGAGGTCGGGTCGAGCAGCTCGAAGGCGGCCAGCGCGAAGGTCGACAGCGGCTGGTTGAGCGCGAAGTTCTCCTGGAGGTCCAGGGTGAGGCGGACGATCCGGCCCTCGGAGTCAGGCTCCGGCAGCCGCTCCACCACGCCGCCCTCCAGCAGCGAACGGTAGATGGCGATCGTGGTGCGGATGTGCCGTCGCTGCGCGGCCCGGTCCTCGTGGTTGTCGGTCAGCAGCTTGCGCATCGCCTCGAAGGCGTTGCCCGGGCGGCCGATCACCGACAGCAGCATCGCGTGGCTCACCTTGAACCGGGAGACCAGCGGCTCCGGGTCGGCGCCGATCAGCCTCTCGAAGGTCTCCTCGGTCCAGCCGACGAAGCCCTCCGGCGCCTTCTTGCGGACCACCTTGCGCTTCTTCTTCGGGTCGTCCCCGGCCTTGGCGATCGCCTTGTCGTTCTCGATCACGTGCTCCGGCGCCTGCGCCACCACCTGGCCGACGGTGTCGAAGCCGGCCCGGCCGGCCCGGCCGGCGATCTGGTGGAACTCGCGGGCGCGCAGGATGCGCACGCGCTGCCCGTCGTACTTGGACAGGGCGGTGAACAGCACCGTGCGGATCGGCACATTGACGCCGACGCCGAGCGTGTCGGTGCCGCAGATGACCTTCAACAGGCCCGCCTGGGCGAGGCGTTCGACCAGCCGGCGGTACTTCGGCAGCATGCCCGCGTGGTGCACGCCGATGCCGTGACGCACGAAACGGGACAGGTTGCGACCGAACTTGGTGGTGAAACGGAAGCCGCCGATCAGATCGGCGATGGCCTCCTTCTCCGCCTTCGAGCACATGTTGATGCTCATCAGCGACTGGGCCCGCTCCACCGCCTCCTTCTGGGTGAAGTGCACGACGTAGACCGGCGCCTGGCCGGTCTGCAGCAGCTCCTCCAGGGTGTCGTGCATCGAGGTGCGGCGGTACTCGTAGAACAGCGGCACCGGGCGGGTCGCGTTGCGCACCACCGTGGTCGGACGGCCCGTGCGGCGGGTCAGGTCCTCCTCGAAGCGGCGGACATCGCCGAGCGTCGCGGACATCAGCAGGAACTGCGCCTGCGGCAGCTCCAGCAGCGGGATCTGCCAGGCCCAGCCGCGGTCCGGCTCGGCGTAGAAGTGGAACTCGTCCATGACCACCTGGCCGATGTCCGCCCGGCCGCCGTCGCGCAGCGCGATCTGGGCCAGCACCTCGGCGGTGCAGCAGATGATCGGCGCGGTCGGGTTCACGCTCGCGTCGCCGGTCATCATGCCGACCTGCTCGGTGCCGAACATCTTCACCAGGTCGAAGAACTTCTCCGACACCAGCGCCTTGATCGGGGCGGTGTAGAACGTCCGCTGCCCCGCCGCCAGCGCCGCGAAGTGCGCCCCCGCCGCCACCAGGCTCTTGCCCGACCCGGTCGGCGTCGCCAGGATCACGTTGTTCCCCGACACCAGCTCGATCAGCGCCTCCTCCTGCGCCGGGTACAGGGTGATCCCCCGATCCTCCGCCCAGGCTGCGAACGTCTCGTACAGCGCGTCGGGGGTCGCGGGCTTCGGCATCAGATCAAGGAGGGTCACCCGGCTATCTTGCCTGCTCGCCGCCACCCCCGGCAAAGCCCGGGGCCGCGACGGGCCGGTCGGGAGGCCGTCAGAACGGTGCGGCGGGCGCCTGCGCGGCCAGCCGCGGGTCGTTCGTGCAGCCCTGGGCGCGGACCAGTTCCCTCGCGACGCGCGGGGCGGTGGCGATCCGGATCCGGTGGACCTTGTTGGCGTAGTCCCCGCTCTGCGCCATCGCGCCGTACTTGGCCATGAACGTCGCCGGGTCCTGGTTGCCGTAGAAGGACGTGGCGAACCGCGGGTCGCTCTTGTGGTGGTCCAGGATGTCCTGGAGGTGCTTGAGCTGGGCGTCGCCGGCCTGGTCGCCGAGGCCGAGGATGTAGGTGGCCGCCTTGGCCTCCTCCTCCGGGATGCCGCCGACGGGGTTGGCGTTGAACGCGGTGCCGTCGCTGCCGGTGTCGTCACCCAGGGCCCGGGAGGCGTCCTGGTCCGCCTCGGTGGCGCGGTCTATCGCGTCGCCGATGGCCTTGGCGGCGGTCTCGGCCTCGGCCTTCCAGCTCTTGGCGTACTCGGCGTCCTTCTTGTCCTCCTGGGTCGTGGGCGGCGGCCAGTGCACCGCGCCCTCGCCGTCGACGGTGAGACCCTCGTGCGTCGCGTTCTGGACCGCGGTGGTGAGGTCGTTCTTCGCCGCCGTGATCTCGGTGTGGGCGTCGCGGAGCGTCTTGGCCAGGGCCGAGGCCTCCTCGAAGGCCGCGTGGATCTGGTCGCGGGCCCAGGTGAGCTTGGCGTTGGCGAGGCCCGCGGCGTCGCCGTGCCAGCCGGACTGCTGGATGGTGCCGATGACCTCGTTCTGCATCCGCTGGGTGAGGTCCCACTTGCGGACCAGGCTCTCGAAGTCGCCCGCCGCGGAGGCGAGGCCGCCGAGGTCGACCTGCTGGAGTTGACTGAACGTCACCATGATCGTGCTGTATCCCCCCGTTCCCGCCGGCGCTAGCTTCCGGTGCCCTGCGCCTGGTTGAAGTGGGCCTGGATGTCCGATTCGGTCCTGGTGCAACTCTGGGCCGTGGTCTGCAGGTTGGTGCCGATGTCGCCGACGGTGCTCTGCAGTCCGCTCGACTGGCTGGTCCAGGTGCCCCAGGTGGCGGTGAGCGCGCCGCCGAGGTTCCAGCCCTTGAGGGATCCGGCGGCGGCGTTGACGTGCTCGCCGGGCTGGTCGCACTCGGTCTTGACGGAGTCCCGCAGGGCGAAGGCGTTCTGTGCGGCCTGCTGGAGAATGCCGGGGTTCACGGCGACGGTCTTGCCGCCGGCCGCCGGGCTCAGCGAGACCGGTGCGGCGTTGGCGCCGGCCAGGTCCGGGAACTGCTTCTTGGCCTCTTCGGTCAGGTTGCCCTTGTCGTCGAAGAGCCACGGATTCATGCGACGCTCGAATTCGAGGTCGGTCATTGTTTCCCCCCGGATAATGATCGGCATAGATCGTACTATTTTTGCGGCCATGATTTCGGTGAATTGACTATTGATACCTGGTTGACGCGTGGTGAATCACGACTGGATTGGCCGGTTCATACTGTGCCGATCCGCACATTGCCCGACACGCGGCGGCATGCCAGAGTGCCGGGCATGAACCATCCGCTCGCGGCCGAGCCGCGCTCCGCCGTCCCCGTCCCCGCCCCCTCCTCCGCCGCTCCCGCGCACGTCTTCGACTGGCTCGACCAGACGGCCGCGATGCGGGCCGAGGCCGGGCTGACGCGGACGCTGCGCAGCCGGGCCGCGGACGACCCGGTGCTGGACCTCGCGGGCAACGACTACCTGGGCCTGACCAGGCATCCGGTCGTCGCCCGGGCGGCCGCCGACGCGGCGCTGCGCTGGGGCGGGGGCTCGACCGGATCGCGGCTGGTGACCGGGACGACCGCGCTGCACACCGAACTGGAGCAGGAGCTGGCCGAGTTCTGCGGAGCGGAGGCCGCGCTGGTGTTCTCCTCCGGGTACACGGCCAACCTCGCGGCGCTGACCGCGCTCACCGACCCGGACACCCTGATCGTCTCCGACGCCTACAACCACGCCTCGCTGATCGACGGCTGCCGGCTCTCCCGCGCCGACGTCCACCGGGCCCCGCACAGCGACCCGGCGGCCGTCGCCGAGGCGCTCGCCGGGCGGGCGCAGCCGCGGGCGCTGGTGGTCACCGACTCGGTGTTCTCGGTGGACGGCGACGCGGCCCCGCTGCCCGCGCTGTCGGAGGCCGTCCGCGCGCACGGCGCCGCCCTGTTGGTGGACGACGCGCACGGGCTGGGCGTGCTCGGCCCCGGCGGCACCGGGGCGCTCGCGGCGGCCGGGCTCGCCGGGCAGCCGGACACCGTGGCCACCGCCACCCTCTCCAAGTCGCTCGGTTCGCAGGGCGGTGTCGTCCTCGGCCCGCGCCGGGTGATCCGCCACCTCACCGAGACCGCCCGCACCTTCATCTTCGACACCGGTCTCGCCCCGGCCGCCGCCGGCGCCGCCCTCGCCGCCCTGCGGCTGCTGCGCGCCGAGCCGGCCCGCGCCGAGCGTGCCCGCGAGGTGGCCCGCACCCTGGCCCGGCAGCTCACCGCCGCCGGCCTGCACAGCTGCGAGCCCGAGGCGGCCGTGGTGTCCGTCCGTGCCCCGGGCCCCGAGGCCGCCGTCGCCTGGGCCGCCGACTGCCGCCGCGCGGGCCTCGCCGTCGGCTGCTTCCGCCCGCCGTCCGTCCCGGACGGCATCTCCCGGCTGCGGCTGACCGCCCGGGGCGACCTGACCGACGGGCAGATCGCCGAGGCCGTCCGCATCATCGCCGAACTGGCCCCGGCCGGTGCGCGGGGCGAATGAGCGGACAGCGGGGCGAAAAGCCGCTCGGTGCGACCGGGCCCGCCGGGCAGGAGGGCGGGATGACCGATCTGCGCTGGGACGATCACGTGGCACGGCCTCGGGTACGACGTGGCCGCCGACCGGGTCCGGGTGCTGTGGACGCCGCCGGTGGACCGACCGGGCCGGCCGACTACTTCTTCCTCGCCCGGCTCGGCTGGACCCGGGTGGGCTCGCCGGCTGCCTTGGGGTGGTCCGGCGGGTACGGGAGTTCGCCGAGGCCCTCGTCGCGCAGCTGCTTCTCGTACAGCTCCAGCAGGGGTTCCAGGCGGAACGCCAGGCCGTCCATCTCCGCGTTCAGGTCGCCGAGTTCGGCGAAGCGGGCGGGGAGGGTGCGCAGGTCGAAGTCCTCGGGGGCGGCGTCGTCCAGCTCCTCCCAGCGCAGTGGGGCGGAGGCGGTGGCGCGCGGGCGGGCGCGCAGCGAGTAGGCGGAGGCGATGGTGCGGTCGCGGGCCATCTGGTTGTAGTCGACGAAGATCCGCTCGCCGCGTTCCTCCTTCCACCAGGCGGTGGTGACCTTCCCGGGCATCCGCTGCTCCAGCACCCGGCCGAGGGCGATCACCGCGTGCCGCCCGTCGGTGAACGTCCACTCGGGCGCCAGCGGCACGTAGACGTGCAGTCCGCGCCCGCCGGAGGACTTGGGCCAGCCGCGCAGCCCGTACTCCTCCAGCAGGGCGCGCAGTTCGTGGGCGGCGCGGACGGCGTCGTGGAAGTCGGTGCCGGGCTGCGGGTCGAGGTCGATCCGCAGCTCGTCGACGTGGCCGGTGTCGGAGCGCCGCACCGGCCAGGGGTGGAAGGTGAGGCAGCCCAGGTTGGCGGCCCACAGCACGGCGGCCGGCTCGGTGGGGCAGATCTCGTCGGCGGAGCGGCCGGAGGGGAACTCGATCCGGGCGGTGGGCAGCCACTCCGGCAGGCCCTTGGGGGCGCGCTTCTGGTAGAAGAACTCGCCGTCCACCCCGTCCGGGAAGCGCTGCAGGGTGGTCGGCCGGTCGCGGAGACCGCGCAGCACCCCGTCGGCGACGGCCAGGTAGTACCGCGCGACGTCCAGCTTGGTGAAGCCGCGCTCGGGGTAGTACACCTTGTCCGGGTTCGACAGCCGGACGGTGCGCCCGGCGACTTCCAGTTCCACGGCTGAGCCCATGCCCCACACGCTAAGCGCCGGGCGCCCGGCGCGCGCTCCGGGGCGAAGCGGGCGAGGATCGGACGCATGGACCTGCCCGTGATGCCGCCGGTGGCGCCGATGCTCGCCAAGTCGGTGGCCAGGATCCCGTCCGGGATGCAGTACGAGGCGAAGTGGGACGGCTTCCGCTCCGTCGTGTTCCGCGACGGGGACGAGGTGGAGCTCGGCAGCCGCACCGGAAAGCCGCTGACCAGGTACTTCCCCGAGCTGGTCGAGGCGTTCAAGCGGGAGCTGCCGCCGCGCTGCGTGCTGGACGGCGAGGTGGTGATCGCCCGGGACGGCCGGCTGCGCTTCGAGGAGCTGCTGGAGCGCATCCACCCGGCCGCGAGCCGGGTCAGGCTGCTCGCCGAGCGGACCCCGGCCTCCTTCGTCGCCTTCGACCTGCTCGCCCTCGGGGAGGAGAGCCTGCTGGACGAGCCGCTGTCGGTGCGCCGCCCGGCCCTGGAGGCCGCGCTCGCCGACGCCGCCGACCCGGTGTTCACCGCCCCCGCCGCCACCGACCTCGACCTCGCCCGGACCTGGTTCGCCGAGTACGAGGGCGCCGGGCTGGACGGGGTGGTCGCCAAGCCGCTGGACCAGCCGTACCGGCCGGGGGAGCGGACCATGTACAAGATCAAGCACGAGCGCACCGCCGACTGCGTGGTGGCCGGCTACCGCGAGCACAAGAGCGGCCCGGTGGTCGGCTCGCTGCTGCTCGGCATCTTCGACGGGGACGGCAGGCTCCAGCACGTCGGGGTCTGCGCCGCCTTCCCGATGGCCCGTCGGCGCGAACTCGTCGAGGAACTGGCCCCGTTGCGGATGGAGGACCTCTCGCAGCACCCCTGGGGCGGCTGGGCGGACGAGGCCGCGCACGCCGAGGGCCGGCTGCCCGGCGCGGTCAGCCGCTGGACCGGTGGCAAGGACCTCTCCTGGATCGCGCTGCGCCCCGAGCGGGTGGTCGAGGTCGCGTACGACCACATGGAGGGCACCCGGTTCCGGCACACCGCGCAGTTCCGCCGTTGGCGGCCGGACCGCACGCCGGAGAGCTGCACCTACGCCCAGCTGGAGGAGCCGGTCTCGTACGACCTCGGCAAGGTGCTGGGCAGCTGACGACGCGCCGGACGCCGCACCCGTGCGAGAGGGCCCGACCCCCCCGCGGTAAACCCCGGCAACCTAGTGGACGGGGGTTGCGGGGTAGTGGTGGAA
>NZ_JBIVVI010000330.1:0-7815 GCF_044757675.1 Kitasatospora sp. NPDC091257 | reverse complement strand
GGTGGCGAGCGCGGCGGCTTCCGTCGTGACGACCGCCCCTCCGGTGGCGGCTTCAACCGTGACCGCGGCGACCGCCCCTCCGGCGGTGGCTTCCGTCGCGACGACCGTCCGTCCGGCAATGACCGCGGTGGCTTCCGCCGTGACGACCGCCCGAGTGGTTTCCGTCGTGACGACCGTGACGACCGTCCGCGTCGTGACGACCGCCCGACCGGTGGTGGCTACGGCCGTGACCGTGACGACCGTGGTGGCGAGCGCGGCGGCTTCCGTCGTGACGACCGCCCCTCCGGTGGCGGCTTCAACCGTGACCGCGGCGACCGCCCCTCCGGCGGTGGCTTCCGCCGTGACGACCGTCCGTCCGGCGGTGACCGCGGTGGCTTCCGCCGTGACGACCGCGGCGGCGACCGCGGCGGTTTCCGCCGTGACGACCGCCAGGGCGGCGGCTACGGTCGGGATCGTGACGACCGCGGCGGTGACCGTCGGGACTACGACGACCGCCGGGGCAACTACGAGCCCGTCAAGCGTCTGCCGATCCCGGAGGACATCACCGGCTTCGAGCTGGACGCGGACGTGCGCCAGGAGCTCAAGAGCCTGCCCAAGACCCTCGCGGACGACGTCGCCCGCAACCTGGTGATGGTGGCCCGCATGCTCGACAGCGAGCCGGAGGAGGCCTACCAGTACTCGCGTGTCGCGCTCCGTCTGGCCTCCCGCGTGGCGGCGGTCCGTGAGGCGGCCGGTTTCGCCTCGTACATGACGCAGCGTTACTCCGAGGCGCTGACCGAGTTCCGCGCCGCCCGTCGGATGACCGGCCGGGCGGACCTGTGGCCGGTGATGGCCGACTGCGAGCGCGGTCTGGGCCGCCCGGAGCGGGCGCTGGC
Source organism: Kitasatospora sp. NPDC091257 (assembly GCF_044757675.1). Taxonomy (NCBI): domain Bacteria; kingdom Bacillati; phylum Actinomycetota; class Actinomycetes; order Kitasatosporales; family Streptomycetaceae; genus Kitasatospora; species Kitasatospora sp. NPDC091257. The sequence goes on along the minus strand of NZ_JBIVVI010000330.1, from coordinate 6,940 downwards.
GATGGCCGGTGAGCCCGAGGTGAAGCAGCTGGACAAGGCCGGCCAGGTCGAGATGCGTCTCGTGGCGGCCGGTGCCCGCAGCGACATGGAGCAGTTCGACGCTGCCGTGGTGACGCTGCAGAGCCCGGAGCTGGCTTCCAGCGCCGTGCACGCGTGGACCGCGCGCCTGCGGTACGCCTACGCCGAGGCCCTGATCGCGGCCGGCCGGGCCGACGAGGCCCGTGACTGGTTCGCCAAGGCCGCCGAGGCCGACACCGACGGCACCACCAACGCCTCGGAGCGGCTGGCCGAGATCGACGGCGTGGAGTTCATCGACACGCTCGACCCGGAGCTGGCCGAGGACGAGACCGAGTCGACGGATGCGCCGGCGAAGAAGCGCGGTGGCGGCGACAACGCCGACGACCGCGTGATCTTCGAGGACGAGGAGGACGTCGAGGAGTTCTACGACGAGGACGACCTGGAGATCGACGAGGACTTCGACGGCGTCGTCCCCGAGCGCGTCCAGGAGGTCCAGGACACCAAGGCCGACACCAAGGCCGAGGCCGAGGACACCAAGGCCGACAAGGCCGCCAAGGCCGAGCCGAAGGCCGAAGCCGACGCTGGCGCCGAGGCCGCCGCCGACAAGAGCTGAGCAGCTCCCCAGGCAATGCCGTGAGGCCCTGCCGTTCCCTGGAATCCCGGGGAACGGCAGGGCCTCACGGCGTTCCGGCCCGGTGTCCGGCCCGGCGTCGTCGTCAGCCCAGCGCGAGGTTGCGCAGCACCAGCCCAGTGGCCGGCTTCGGCCCGAAGGAGGTGGACTTGCGCGGCATGGTGACGCCCTGTTCGGCCAGCCGTCTCACCACCGACTCCCGGACCGGGTGCAGCAGGACGGCGGTGCCGCCGGTGCGCGCGGCCTCCTGCTCGGCGGCCACGGCGGTGTGCAGGTAGCCGATGTCGTCCGGGCCGTCGGGGACGTGCCAGGTGTGGTCCAGCAGGGTGGCGTGCAGGACGGTGGCATCCAGGTGGCGCCACTCCTCGGGCCGGCCCTGCGGCACGGTGGCGTCGAGCAGGGACTCCTCGGGCTCGCCGAGCAGCCAGTAGACGCCGTCGCCGCCGGTGAGGACGAAGCCGTTGCCGCCGTGCCGCTTCTGCTCGGCGAGGGCCTGGAGCGCGGCGGACAGCGGCCCGGGTACCTCCTTGACCTTCCACTGGTCGCCGAGCCGCTCCAGTGCCTCGGCCATCGGCAGCCGGTACAGCACGCGGTGGATGGCGCGGACCCGCAGCGGGTAGCGGGCGGTGTCCACCAGGAGCACCAGGCCGCGGTCCCAGGGGCTGCGCGGCAGGTGGCGGTGCTCGCGCTGGAGGCGCAGGTACATCTCCCAGCGGTGGTGGCCGTCGGCGATCAGCGCCCGGCAGGTGGCGAGGTCGCGGCTGATCCCGGCGATCTCGGCGGGGTCGGTGACCGCCCACAGCCGGTGGTGGGTGCCGTCGCTGGTGGCGGTGGAGAGCAGCGGCTCGCGCTCGACCGTCCGTTCGATCACGCCGGAGGCGCCGCCGTTGCCCCGGTAGGTGAGCAGCAGCGGTTCCAGGTTGGCCCGGGTGGTGCGCATCAGGCCGACCCGGTCGGCGACCGGCCGCGGCATCACGTCCTCGTGCGGGAGCACCACGCCGCCCTCGCGGCCGCTCACCGCGAGGGCGCCGATCAGGCCGCGCTGGAGCAGTTCGGGGGAGTCGTCGGTGGCCGGCACCCGTTGCTCGTAGACGTAGAGCGCGGGCTCGGGGTCGGCGGCCAGGATGCCCTCGCGTTGCCAGGCGGCCAGGAGCCGGGCGGCGTGCCGGTAGCGGGTGTCGCGGTCGGGGCGGTCGCCGGCGTCCTCGGGTTCGGGCCTGGGAAGGATCAGCCGGACCACGTTGTGCGGGTCGGCGGTCTCCAGGTCGAGCCGGCGGCCCGGATCCACGACGTCGTACGGCGGGGACATCACCGCGGCCAGGGCGCCGACCCGGTCGGGGACGTAGCGCAGGCCGCGGAAGGGGGACAGGGACAGGCCGGCGGTGGCGACGTGCCCGGGATCACCGGGGCCGCCCTCGGGAGTCTCGACTCCGTCTTCTGCACTGGGTGTGCTCATTCTGGGCATCGTAACCGGGTACGCGTTGTTGAGAGATCGGAATGCCCGTGCCGAGTCGTGGGCCGGGTGTGCGACCGAGGGCGAGGTACGGCATGGACGACGGGCAGGAACGGGTGGACGGCGGCGGCCCGGTCGAGTCGGGCGGACCGGTCGGGCCGGTCGGTGCCACCCGCGGGGATGCTCCGGCCGGCGGCGTGCCGGTCCGTGCACCGGGCGACGAAGCACCGGGCGGCGGCGCAGGGGTCGGCAGCGCGGGGGTCGACGGTACCGGGGTCGGAGGGGTGCCGCGGCAGAGCCGTTCCGGGGAGCCCGCCGGGGACGTGTACGACTGGTTCCGCAGGGGTGCCCAGCTGCTGGCCCAGGGGCATCCGGCGGCCGCCGAGCAGCTGCTCGCCCGGGCGGTGGCGGCCGAGCCGCACTCGCGCAGCATCCGGGAGGCGTTGGCGCGGGCCCAGTTCGACGCGGGCTCGTACGCGGCGGCCCTGGGGAACTTCCGTGCCGTGGCGCTCGCGGACCCGGCGGACGACTACGCTCAGTTCGGGTGGGGTGTCGCGGCGGCCCGGCTGGGCGATTTCGAGACTTCCGCCGAGCACCTGGCGCTGGCCGTGGCGATGCGGCCGGAGAGCGACCACTACCGGCAGGCGCTGCGGCAGACCCGCGCGACCCTGGCGGCCCGGGCCGGGGCGTACGGCCCGCTGCTGCCGGGAGCACCCGGGTACGCGGCGCCCCCGGCGGGTGCCGAGGGCCCGGCCGGAGGGTCGGCGGGCGACGCCGGCGCGGGCAACGGTGCCGACGACGGCGCCTGACCGGTCGGCGCGAGGACCGGCCGTACACCGTGACGGACTCCGCGACGGAGACCGTGGCGGACCAGTGACGGAAACCGTGGCGGACCAGTGACGGACGCCGTGACGGAAACCGTGGCGGAGACCGTGGCGGACCAGTGACGGACGCCGTGACGGAAACCGTGGCGGAGACCATGGCGGACCAGTGACGGACGCCGTGACAGGCTCCGCCACGCACGAGTGACGGAAGCCGCGCCGCACGAGGACGTGCGGCGCGGACGACGCAGTGAACGACGACGCAGTGAATGAGGTAGCGCAGCCATGACCGAGACGGCCACCCCCGTGCGACGGACCGCCCCCGGCGGCAGCGAGCGGCCGCTGACCGACGCGTACGACACCGCGCTGCTGGACCTGGACGGCGTGGTCTACGCGGGCGCGCACGCGATCGAGCACGCGGTGGACGCGCTGGACGCCGCCCGCACGGCCGGGATGCGGCTCGCCTACGTGACCAACAACGCCTCCCGCCCGCCGCGGGTGGTGGCGGAGCACCTGACCGAGCTGGGCGTCCCGGCCGAGCCGGCCGACGTGATCAACTCGGCCCAGGCCGCCGCCCGGCTGGTCGCCGAGAAGGTGCCGGCCGGCTCGAAGGTGCTGGTCGTGGGCGGGCTCGGACTGGAGGAGGCGCTGGCCGAGCTGGGGCTGGTCGCGGTCCGCTCGTTGGCCGACGGTCCGCTCGCGGTGGTCCAGGGCTTCGACCCCTCGGTGGGGTGGACGGACCTGGCGGAGGCCTCGTACGCCGTGCAGAGCGGTCTGCCGTGGGTGGCGTCCAACCTGGACCTGACGGTGCCGAGGGCCCGTGGCATCGCGCCCGGCAACGGCACCCTGGTGGCGGCGGTGCGGGCGGCGACCGGGGTGGAGCCGGAGGTGGCGGGCAAGCCGCTGCCGCCGATGCACCGGGAGACCGTGCTGCGTACCGGTGCGGAGCGTCCGCTGGTGGTCGGGGACCGGCTGGACACCGACATCGAGGGCGCGTTCAACGGCGGGGTGGACAGCCTGCTGGTGTTCACCGGGGTGACCACGCCGGAGCTGCTGCTGGCGGCCCCGGTCGAGCACCGGCCGACCTACCTGGCCGCCGACCTGCGCGGACTGCTCGTCCCCCACCCCGCGGTGGCGGCCGTGGACGGCGGCTTCGGGTGCGGCGGCTGGGTCGCGGGCGTCGAGGCCGGTGTGCTGCGGCTGTCCGGGGCGGGGGACCGCTGGGACGGCCTGCGGGCGCTGTGCGCGGCGGCGTGGACGGTGCTGGACGCGGGCGGCGCGCCGGTGGACGGCCGCAAGGCGCTGGCCGATCTGGGGTTCTGAGAACAGGTCGGCGGTCGACCCGGGGCCGCCCTCGGCAGCGCCGGGTCCGACGGCCGGGTCCGACGGCCGGGTCCGACGGCACCGGGACGGTCCGGGACGGGCCCGGCGGCCGAACTCGGGACCGGTTCGGCGGCCCGGCTCAGAGCAGGGTGCGCAGTCGCAGCAGGTCGCGGAAGCCCGCCTCCAGCCTGACCCGGCCGCTCGCCCAGGCGGAGGCGAAGCCGAGCCGCCCGCCGACCAGTGCGACCAGGTCGTCGCTGGTCATGGTGAGCCGGATCTCCGCCTTCCCGGCCGGGGCGCCGGGGGAGACCACCATGTCCTGGATCCGGCCGTCGCGCAGTCGCCCGGTGAAGGTCAGGTCGAGGTCGGTGATCCGGCAGCTGAGCGAACGGTCGAGGGCCGCGGCCTTGCGGACGTCGCCGGTGGACTTCGCCATGTTCCGGCTGAGCTGCTCCAGTGCCTCCCGGCACTCCTCGGCGTTCGCCACGGGGCGGCTCCCTCCCCCGGTCGTTACGGTGCTGACTGCGGGCCACGGTACCTCAGGCGGGTTTTGGCGGTAGCGTCGTCCGTGGGGTGCCCGGACGTCGTCCGTGGGGTGCCCGGAACGGCCCGGGTACTGAGGGCGACGGAGCGACGCGCGTACGCGATTGGGAGGCACCCGGATGCTGCCGAGGACGGTTCGGGGAGTGGTGGAGACCGCCGCCGGAGTGGTCGAGGAGGTCGGCAAGCTGGTCGTCGGGACGGCGACCTCGATCCTGGAGAAGGCCGGGGTGGACGTCGCCGGGGTCGAGCGCCGGCTGGGCGGCCAGTTCCCGCCGTCGGTGGAGACCTTGCAGACCCTGGCCGGGGAGGCGGTCACCGCCGGGCGCGCCGGGGTGGACCTGGCGGTCGGTGTGGCGCGCAACGAGGCGGAGAAGGTCTTCGAGAAGGTCGGCGACCAGGTGACCAAGGTCGGCGTGGTGCTGGCGTACCTGGAGACCAAGCTGCGCGAGGTCGAGGAGGAGGCCCCGGCGGCCGGGTCCGGGCCGGAGTCGTACGAGGCCGAGGAGCCGGTGCCGGCGCCGCGGGCCGGTGACCTGTTCGGGCGCGGCTGGGAGTTCGAGGAGGAGCGCTCGGCGGTCCCGGCGACGGGGGAGCCGATAGTCGCCGAGCGGGTGGAGGTGGACGAGCCGGTCGAGGTCGATCCACCGGTTCCGCCCGTGTCCCGGGCCGCCCCGGTCCCGCCGGAGGCGCCCGCGGCCGAGGAGAGCGCCGCCGGGGAGGGCCTGGCGAAGAAGGGCCCGGCCAAGGAGCCCGCGGCCGAGGAGAGCGCCGCCGGGGAGAGTCCGGCGAAGAAGAGCGCCGCCGGGGAGAGTCCGGCGAAGAAGAGCGCCGCCAAGAAGAGCACACCGAGGAAGAGCGCGGCCGAGAAGCCGGCGACGACGGGGACGGCAGGGAAGGGGACGGCCAGGAAGGGGACGGCGGCCGGGAAGGCCACCGCGAAGAAGAAGACGACGACCGTGAAGAAGACCGCCACCGCCAAGCAGACCGAGGCCCGGTCCGAGGCCGCCACCCGGTCAGGGACGCCCGCGAAGCGTGCCGCGACCAGGAGGACCACCGTCCGCAAGGCCACCAGCACGAAGAAGCCCGATGCCCGGGACGAGTGAACCGCCCGAGTCCGTCCGGGACGCCGGGGCGTCGGACATGATCGCCCCCGTGGAGCCGCTGGGCGTCGAGCCGGTCCTCACCGGCCACCCCGGAGTGGACGCCGGCCTGGCCCGGCTGGAGGCTCTGGACGGGGTCCCGGCCGAGGCACACGTCGCGGTGTACGAAGATGTTCACCAGCGGCTGGTCGACACACTGGCCGCGCTCGATCAGGAATGACCCGCAGGATCCGTAGGAGCTGAACACCAGTGGCAGTGGCACGACGCCGACTCGACGCGGAACTGGTCCGCCGCAAGCTGGCCCGATCGCGTGAGCACGCGTCCGAGCTGATCGCGGCCGGCCGGGTGACCGTCGGCGGCACCACCGCGACCAAGCCGGCCACCCAGGTGGAGACCTCGGCGGCGGTCGTGGTGGCCAAGGACGACAACGACCCCGACTACGTCTCGCGCGGCGGCCACAAGCTCGCCGGCGCGTTCGCGGCCTTCGTACCGCAGGGCCTGGTGGTCGAGGGCCGCCGGGCGCTGGACGCGGGCGCCTCCACCGGCGGCTTCACCGACGTGCTGCTGCGGGCCGGGGCCGCGCGGGTGCTGGCGGTGGACGTCGGGTACGGGCAGCTGGCCTGGTCGCTGCAGAGCGACGACCGGGTCACCGTGATGGACCGCACCAATGTGCGCGAGCTGACCCCGGACCTGATCGGCGGCACCCCGGTGGACCTGGTGGTGGGCGACCTGTCGTTCATCTCGCTGGGCCTGGTGCTCCCGGCCCTCGCCTCCTGCGCGGCCGGGGACGCCGACCTGGTGCTGATGGTCAAGCCCCAGTTCGAGATCGGCAAGGAGCGTCTGGGCAGCGGTGGCGTGGTGCGCAGCCCGCAGCTGCGCGCCGAGATGGTGCGCCAGGTCGCGGGGCAGGCGTGGGAGCTCGGGTTGGGCGTGCGCGCGGTCACCGCGAGCCCCCTGCCGGGGCCGTCCGGCAACGTCGAGTACTTCCTCTGGCTGCGCCGGGACGCCCCGCAGCTGGACCCCGCGGAGGCGGACCGGGCCGTGGCGGAGG
>NZ_JBIVVI010000329.1:0-7817 GCF_044757675.1 Kitasatospora sp. NPDC091257 | reverse complement strand
GAGGGGACCGGTACCGGACTGCCCTCCGACCACCGCGAGCTGTCGGCCCGCTGCCCCGGCTTCTCGGTCGACGAGTTCCTCCTCGTGTCGACCCCGGTGCCCGGGTCGGAGGCGGCGTTCGTCGCAGGCGTCCGCTCCGACCGGGAGATCCTGGAGGACGACCTCCGGGAGGGGGACATCCCGGCGGAGTACACCACCGGCGAAGGGGACGGGGGCGCGGCCCGCACTGCTGGCGTGGGCGGGCACCCCGGACGGCGACGAGATCCTCTGGCACACCGCCGCTGCCGACCCCGACGCGTGGCCGGTCGTGGTCCGGGGCCGCAGCGGCGGCTGGTGGTCGTACCCGGAGGGGGCCGTGTCCTTCCTGGAGGGTCTGTACGCCGGACGGATCGCCGTCCCCGGCCTGCCGGCCCCGCTGCCGTCGGGCGACAGGAGGATTTCCTTCCACGCTTTCCAGCTATAACGAGAGCACCATGCCTTCCTCGGCCGCGATCACCTCGCCCGAGAACCGGCTCCCGGCCTCGGCGGTCGAACGCGTGCGGTCGCTGCCGGGCCAGAAGTGCGTGAGGAGCAGGCGCTCGGCCCCGGAACGGGCCGCCCACGTCCCGGCCTCCGCGGCGTTCATCAGGTGGGGGTCGCCGCCGTCGGCGGACGGGCCCTGCAGGGTGGCTCCGGCGATGAACAGATCCGCTCCCGCGGCCAGCCGGGCAAGGGCGGGGTCCGCTCCCGCGTCGCCGCTGTAGGCAAGGGTCAGACCCGGCGCGGTCAACCGCACCCCTGCGTGCGGGACGTGATGCGGCAGCAGCGCGGCATCGAGCCGGAACGGTCCCTTCCGCGCAGGCCGGTTGCCCGTGCGGTGCTACGGCTGCGCGCGCTCGCGCCACCAGGCGACCGTCGCCCGCAGCTGCTCCTCCAGTGGCGTGGCCCGCACCGCGAACGCGGCCTCGTACGCGGAGCTGTCCACCACGAACGGCCGGTCGAACTGGTAGCGCACCTCCCGCAGTTCGCGCAGCAGCGGGGAGACCAGCCCCGCCACGGCCAGCGCGGCCGCGGGCAGGCGGCGTACCGCGACCGGCCCGCCGCCGGCCTCGGCGGCCAGTCGGTCGACCATCGCGCGCACCGACAGGGGAGGGGCCGTGGGCACGTGCCAGGCCCGGCCCCAGGCCCGCTCCTCGCCGGCGATCTCCGCCATCGCCCGGGCCACGTCCGGCAGGTAGGTCCAGCTGTGCGCGGTGTCCGGGTCGCCGAGGGTGGCGACCGGGCGGCCCTTCAGCAGACCGGGCATCACCCGCGCCGCCAGGTGGCCGCCGTCGGTGACCCCGGGGCCGAAGAAGTCCGAGGCCCGCACCTCCACCGCCCGGATCCGCCCGGCCTCGTGCAGCGCCCGCGCCTGCTCCCAGGCCGCCGCCCGCACCCGACCCTTGGGGCCGGTCGCGGCGAGCGGCAGGTCCTCGGTCATCGGGCCGGCCACCGGCCCGTACCCGTACAGGTTGCCGAGCATGACCAGCACCGCGCCGCTGTCCTCGGCCGCCGCGCACAGCGAGGCGGTCAGCGCCGGCCACCGCCGCGCCCACTGCGGCAGCGGCGGCGCGGCGCAGCCGTGGACGGCGGCGGCACCGCGGGCGGCCGGTGCCAGCTGTGCGGGGTCGCTCGCGTCCAGGGCGAGGTGTTCGACGCCGGGGACGGCCGGCCCGGCGGGGCGCCCGGTGCGGGTGGCGACCCGGACCTCGTGGCCCTGTTCGGCCAGCAGGCGGGCGGTGGCGGCCCCGGCGGGCCCGTGTCCGACGACCAGGTGGAAGCTCATCCGTCAGAGCCTAGCGGCGGCCTCGGACCGGCAGGGGGCGCGGTGCGGGCCGGTGCGGCCCGGCGCCGGAAGGGGGAAGGCGGAAGGGGAAGCCGGACAGATCGGGGCAGGTCAGGGCAGGTCGGGGCGGGTCGGGGGTCGGCACTTATCCGGTATGCCGATCGTAAAAGTGGATCTATGCTGTGGGTCATTCATGATCCCTTCACACAAAGCAGGTTTGCTCTCGATGAAGCTGCCCCGGGTGTCCGCCGTCGTCGCCGCCGCGGTCCTGGCCCCCGCTGTCCTCTTCCCCTCCACGGCCTCCGCCTCCGACGCCCCGAAGCCGATCGGCCTCTCCGGTCCCGACACCGGCTCGGACTCCGCCAAGGACGCCGCCCCCGGGGACGACGACGGACAGGAGCAGCGCGACCGCGCCGAGGTCAAGCGCATCCTCGCCGACCCGAAGAGCGGCTTCGGCGTGCGCGAGGCCGCCGAGAAGGCCCTCAAGGGCGGCGCCGCCGAGCTGCGCCACTTCCTGGAGGTCGAGCTCGACGAGCAGCGCAAGATCGACGACCAGGTCAGGACCTCCCAGATCTACAGCACCGGCGGCCCGGCCGTGAAGGCCGCCGCCAGGGCCGCCCTCAACAGCGGCGACGACGCCATCGCCGAGTTCCTGAAGACCGGCCAGTACATCGCCCGCGCCGAGGACGAGGACCGCGCCGAGGTCGAGGCCCTGCTCGCCGACCCGAAGACCGGCCCCGGCGTGCGCGAGGGCGCCGAGAACGCTCTCAAGGGCGGCGCCGCCGAGCTGCGCCGCTTCCTGGACGTCCAGCTGCCCAAGCTGCGCGGCGACGACAACCGGGTCAAGCTCGCCCAGCTCATGGACAAGGGCGGCAAGGCCGTGCGCGAGGCGGCCGGCAAGGCGCTGGACGCCGGCACCGACGAGGCCGTCGAGGCCTTCCTCAACAGCGGCTTCGCCAAGGCCCAGTTCGAGGACGACCGGGTCGAGGTGCTGCGCATCATCGCCGACAAGGAGACCGGTCCGGTCACCGCCGCGGCCGCCCAGAAGGCCATGGACGGCAACGCCGAGGACGTGCGGCGCTTCCTGACCGTCGAGCTGCCGAACCTGCGCTTCAGCGACAACCGGCTGAAGGTCTCCCAGATCATCGAGACCGGCGGCCCCGCGGTGAAGAAGGCCGCCATGGCCGCCTTCGAGGGCAGCTACGCGGACCTCCTGGCCTTCCTCAAGGAGGGCTGGGCCAAGGCCAGGGCCGAGGACGAGGCCGCGGCGGCCAAGCCCGGCACGGGCACCGGCACGGGCACCGGCACGGGTACGGGCACGGGCACCGGCACCGGCACGGGCACCGACGGTTCCGGGCAGCAGCCGCAGACCGTCCAGCCCGCCGGCCTCACCGGAACCGGTACCGGCACTGGCACCGGCACCACCACCGGCGGCACGACCACCACCGGCGCCCGTACGGGCAACGGCACCACGGCCAGCACCGGCAGCACCGGCTCCGGCACGCTCGCCGCCACCGGCAGCGACGGGCTCGGCTGGGAGGCCGGCGGCGCCGCCGCGGCCCTCGCCGCGGGCGCGGCGATGGTCGTGGCCGCCCGCCGCCGCCCCACCGAGAGCTGACACCCCGGGAGCCCATCTCCCTGCGCGTCCCCGCCCGCCGCACACCCCCGGCGGCCGGGGACGCGCCGCGTCCCGGGCGGCCCGTCGCCGTCCGCCGCGTCGCCCGCCCCCGGCCGGTGGCTCAGCAGCCGTCCCCGCCGTCCGCGCCGCCGTTCCCCACCCGGCGGGGCCGCTGGCGCTGGTAGCTGCGCACCGCCTTCCCGGCGCCGAGGGTGAGGGCCGCGACCACCCGGGTCCAGCGCGGCCCGCCGCGGTCGGCCCACACCACGCAGCCGCACCCCGCGACGACCAGGACCAGCACTCCCACCAGAACCGCACCGACCATCACGACCACCCGCCTTTCGCCCGACGTCCTGTTACGTCTGACGTCCGGATCGTCCCACCCGGTTCGGCCGTGCGGGCGGAGGCTGTGCCAGGATGCGGTAGCCGAACGGCCCAGGTCACCGCACCGGGCCGCACGGGCCCCACCCGCCAGCCGTACCCGAGGAGTCACCCGTGGCCACTGCCCGGTTCGCCACCCTGCACACCACGGCGGGCCCGATCCGCCTGGAGCTGTTCCCGTTCCACGCGCCGAAGACGGTCCGCAACTTCGCCGAACTCGCCGAGGGCACCCGGGAGTACACCGACCCGCGCACCGGCGAGCCGGGCCAGGGCCCGTACTACGACGGCACGCTCTTCCACCGGGTGATCGCGGGCTTCATGATCCAGGGCGGCGACCCGACCGGCACCGGCGCCGGCGGCCCGGGCTACTCCTTCGCGGACGAGTTCCACCCGGAGCTGTTCTTCACCAAGCCGTACCTGCTCGCGATGGCCAACGCCGGCCCGGGCACCAACGGCTCGCAGTTCTTCATCACGGTGGGCACCCCCGCCCACCTCAACCGCAAGCACACCATCTTCGGCCAGGTCGCCGACGCCGCCTCCAAGGCCGTGGTCGACGCCATCGCCACCACCCCCACCGACAACGAGCGCCCGGTCGAGGACGTGGTGATCACCTCCGTCGAGATCGAGCACTCCTGACCCGGTGACCGCCGAGCAGCAGGCTTTCCCGCCCCGCCCGGTCCGCGGCGTACGGGCCCGCTACGTCCACCAGACGAGCTGCCCGGGCGACGTCGCGATCGTCACCGTGGACTTCGAGCCCTGGGAGGAGGGCCTGCGCGTCGAGTCCGCCCCGGACGCCACCGTCCGGGGCGATCCGGAGCCCGGGGACCTGGAGCGCTTCCACGCCGCCCTGGCCGAGGGCGTGCGCGCGGAACTGTCCGAGCAACTGCCCGGCACCCCGGTGGCGTTGGCGCTGGTGGTGCACCACATCGTGGTGCACCTGGCCGACTCGCGCGAGTACTCCTTCCGCACCGCCGGGCGCCTGGCGGTGCGCGAGGCGTTGGACCGCCTGAGCGGCAAGGCGGCTACGGTGACCTGATGTCAAGTCAGAAATCGCTGACTGATGGGGAGTTCACTGCGTACGGCCCTGCCCGACCGCTCGGGCAGGGCCGTACCCAGTGAACGGGCCGTCGGAGCCTCCGGGGGATCAGGACCCCGGGGGCACGGTGCTCCACTCCTGGGAGCGCGCCCCGTCGTACGTGCGGAGGGCGACGGCGCTGCCGAGCCTCGTGCCGCCGGTGAGGGCGAGGTCGGGGTGGGTGGCGGGGGAGATCCTGACCTTGCCCTGTCCCACGTTGCGTACGGTCCACTGCTGGTTCATGTCGTTCTGGTCGCAGGGCCGGAGCGTGACGGAGCCGCGGGAGCCGCTCGGCGCGGTCAGGCAGGTGCCCGTCGCCTTGTTCTTGATGAGCTGTTTCCCGGCGATGGTGCTCAGGTTCCACTGCTGGCGGTCGTTGTTGCGCTCGGGAGTGGCCACGATGACCCGGCCGCCGCGCCCGGCCTCCAGGTTCCTGGCCGAGGTGTCGCCCCGCGGCCAGACCCGGAGCTGGTTCCAGTTCTCGGTCTGCTTGGACGGTTGCGTCGTCTGCTGCGGGGCCTGGGAGCCGGCCGTTCCGGTGGCTGCCGCCGCCAGGCCGGGTGTGCCGCCCAGCAGCACGGCGGTGATGGCCGCGGTCGCGATGCGCTTCGCAGGAGACATGGTTGTCACTCTCATGTGTTTTCCCTTGTGGGGTGTCCGAGAGGCGTGCGGGTTCCTCGGCGGATGGCGCCGGAAGCACCGCGGGTTCACGGGGCCGTGGGGCGCGCCGGGGGTGCATGCGAGGGGGTGGATCACTCGCCGCCCCGGTCGCCGGGGCCCGGTGGGCACGGAGGTGCTTCGCACCCACCCGACCAGGCTAGCCAGAGGTCGGTCCGTCCGCAGCTCCGAGGGAACAGGCAGGTCACGGGCGTGCCGCGGGCGTCGGCGGGCCTGCCGGGGGCGGGGCTGCCCGGGAGGGCCACTACTTCACGGACCGCATGGACCACTGCTGGTTGTCCTGCGCCGCGTAGGTCCGCAGGAGGGCTGCGTTGCTGCCGGCCTGGGTGCCCCCGGTGAGGGCGAGGCGGGGGTGGGCCTTCGGTGAGATCGCCACCTGGCCGGCCGTCACGTAGTGCACGTCCCACCGCTGGTTCGGGTTGTTCTTGTCGCAGGCCTGGACGGTGACGGCGTCCAGGGTGTCGTTCGGCGCGGTCAGGCAGGTGCCCGTCGCCCTGTTCTCGATGAGCGGCAGCCCGCCGATGTTGCTCAGGTTCCACTGCTGGCGTGCGCTCTCGGGGTCGACGACGGCCACGACGGCCCTGCCGGCGCTGTCGACGTCCAGGTTCCTGGGCGGGAGGTTGGGCGGGTAGATCTTGAACTGGTGCCATTCGCCGGTCGGCTGGGAGGGGAGTGCGGTCTGCGGAGTGGCGGCCGTGGCCAGGCCGGGGGTGGCGCCCAGCAGGACGGCGGCGACGGCCGCGGTCGCGATGCGCTTGGCAGGAGACATGGTTGTCACTCTCATGCGGGTTGTCCCTTGTGAGGTGGTCCGAGAGGTGCGCGGGCACTTCCGCGGATGACGCCGGAAGCCCTGGGGTCCCTGTGGGTCGCACCGGCCGCCGGGCCTCCGGGGGCCGGTGGGCACGGCGATGCTTCGCACCCACCCGACGACCAGGCTAGCCAGAGGTCCGTCCGCCCGCAGCTTCGGGTGAATGCGCAGGTCACAGCCGTGCGGGCGGGGTGAGCCGGGGCACTGTACGGCGGGTTGCGCGGCGGCGCACGTCCGGACGGCCCTGCCGACCGGCCGGAAACGCGGGGCCGCCGCCCGGCGCGGTGCGCGGGCGGCGGCCGTGGAGCGGGCGCGGTGTCAGGAGCAGCTGCTGAACGTCGCGCTGGTGTTGGCGATGTAGAGGGTGGCGCCGGCGGTGGGGTCGGAGCTGAGCGGGACGGTGACGGTGTCCTCGGCGGTCCACGGGATGCCGTGGGCGTCGAAGGTCCAGGTGCCGGTGACCTTGCGGGCGATCTTGGCGAGCGTCACCCAGCCGTACTCCTGGGTCGGGACGGTGACGGTCACGCTGTTGTTGACGCTCCGCGACCCGTGCCATTCGTTGCTGTACTTCAGCGAGGAGCTGATCGTCCCGGTCAGGACGTTGCCGGGGGCGCCGGCGGACATCTGGGTGCCCATGTCGGCGCCGATGGTGTTGGACCAGCCGCTGTCGTCGGTGACCGCGAAGGACTGCTGGACGGCGCTGCTGGTGTTGTTGAACCAGACCGCGGAGGCGCAGGTGCGCGGCAGCGGCGCGGCCGGGGCCTCGCTCTTCGTGGCCCAGGAGCAGCTGGAGGGGTCCTTCTGGCACTGCTTGGCGCCGTGGTCGACGGCCAGGTTGCGGGCGGCCTGGGCGAAGCCCGTGGACCACTGCTGGTTGACGGTGCCGTTGCAGCTGTACTGGTCGGTCCAGGCGTCGTCGTAGTTGCCGCCGAGCAGCAGGTCCAGGCAGGTGTTGTCACCGGCGTGGCGGATCATGAACGAGTCCGCCCCGCCGGCCGCCGCGGGCTGGAAGTACCAGCGCTGGCTGGCCTGCCCGGCGCAGCTCTGCTGGCGCAGCGCCGGGGTGAAGAAGGCCAGGTCGATGCACTTGCCGGTGTCGTTGTTGACGATGGTGAAGGAGGAGTCGGACGGGTCGACGTTCAGCCGCCAGGACTGGTGGTAGCCGGGGGCGGAGTTGGTGACGATGTAGGCGCCGTCGCCCATGTTGCCGTTCTGGACGTCGAGTTGGCGCCCGTTGCTGAGCGACTTGATGGTCAGGCACTGCTGCGGCGAGGCGCAGGCGGCGAGCGGGGCCGGCGCGGCCTCCGGGGTGGCCGCGGCGGCGCGGGCGGGCGCGGCGGTCAGGCCCAGGGCGGCGCAACAGGTCACCAGGAGGGCCGCGAACAGGCGCAGCCAGGGCGCCGTACGGCCGGGGGTCGTGGTGGGCAAGGGTTTTCCTTTCGTCGGGGAGAGG
>NZ_JBIVVI010000328.1:0-7833 GCF_044757675.1 Kitasatospora sp. NPDC091257 | reverse complement strand
GTCTACGACGTCTCGCACAACCTCGCCAAGCTGGAGACCCACGAGGTGGACGGCGAGCTCCGGCGTGCGGACATGGACACCTTCACGAGGCCTCGACCGAAGCCCGCCGGCGGAAGGCCGGGGCATGGGCCTTGTCCGGACGGCGGTAGACATGGAAAGTGGCTTGGGGCCGCTTCTCCGTCCCGACGAACCGGATGGCCCGACTTTCCGACTTCCCGCTCCGCGAAGGGCCCAGGCAAGGCAGGCTACATGCACACCATGGTGACGACCGGACAACAACAGGGCGTCCGGGGCCCGGTGGCGCAGGGGACAACAGGGCGACCAGGGCTCGAACGGCCGACGTCCTCGCGCGGAGGCGGGTCCGGCTGCTGCGGCATGCGAGGAGGGGCTTGTGCCTGGAACCGAGAGTACGAGTGACGAGGCGGGCGGGGGAACGAGGGATGCGGCGGCGGGCGCGTCGCTCGCCGGGACCGCGCTCGTCGTCGCGGTCACCGTCATCGCGCTGTGGCTCGGGCTCCTCGCCTGGCTGGCCTTCAACGCCGAAGCGAGCGACGTCACCTGGTCACGTCTGCTCGTCGTCCTCGGGTCCGTGGAGGCGGTCGCGTTCGCGGCCGTCGGCGCCTTGTTCGGTACGACGATGCAGCGGCAGCGGGTGGCGGACCTGACGGCCCGGACCGAGGCCGCCGAGGCCCGCGCGGACGCCAACGCGACAGCGGCCCTCAACGGCCACAGGCTGGCGGCGGCGGTCCAGGCGACCCGCACCCCCGGCGGCGGGCCGGACACGGAACAACTGTCGGCCGAAGGCCGATCCGGCAAGGATCCCCTGCTCGAACTGGCCGACCGGCTGTTCCCGCACTGAGGCGTCACCGTGGACACCATCGGAAGGCTGGTGCGCGACGGCGAGCCCGTCGGGACCGCGTTCGTGCTCACCGCCGACGGGCTCGCCGCGACCGCCGCGCATGTCCTCGCGCCGCACCCGACCGCGCAATGGACCTTCGAGCCGATCACCGCGCCCGGAATCTCGCTCCCCGTCGACTGCTCGCCGCCCTCGGACAGCGCGACCGACGTGGCGCTGATCCAGGTACGCGAAGCCGACGACTGGAAGCCGATGACGCTCGCCTCGCACACGCGCGCCACCCCCGGCGACCCGGTCCACCTCCGCGGATTCACCGTGTCCCGCGACTACGACTCCGGCGTCGGCCACTACGTCGGCACCACGGCGCAAAACGGCCGGGAATGGGTGAAAGTGAGCTGCCGACACGCCCAGCCGGGCATGAGCGGCGCACCCGTGCTGCTCACCGGGACGGGCAGCGTCATCGGCATCGTGTCGGCGCGCCTCAACGCGGGCAACTGGAACCGCGACACCGTGCTGCTCGCCCCGGCCGAGCGACTCGTCGCGCTCGCCCCCGAGCGTCTGGGTCTCGCCGCGCCGGCCCGTCGCTTCACCGACGGCATCCTCCGGTTGTCGTGGCTGCGCGACGGCACGAAGGAACTCCTCCTGGAAACCGACGACTTCAACGTCTCGTTCGGCCGCAACGCCCACAACCGGGTGTACCTGCCGGACCGGCGCGACAGCCGCTTCCACGGTCATCTCGCCCTGATCGGCACGACCTTGACCTACCGGCACCTGGGCTCCCACCCCGCGTTCCGCGACTACCTGATCACTGTGGTGCGCAAACGAGACCGGCGCCCCTCACCGGCCGCCCCGCAGGACGGCGCCCGACGGAGCACGTACACGTACCTCCTGCAGATCCTCGCCGCCAACGGCGCCTGGAGCCTGATCCTCGACCCGCACACCGGCAAGCCCGCCGACGGCGCCCTCGGCGCCGTCTCGGCACCCGCCGAGCTGCTGCCCGGCATCGCCCAGGACGTCATCGACCGATTCGGCGGCATGCCGCACCGCCGCCGTGTCGTGTTCTTCGAGGGAGACCGGACACAGCAGAAGCTCACCACGGACGACGTGTACGGCATCGTCATGGAAGGCGACGCATCGGTCCGCCCCTACTCCGAGGGTCTCGGCTGAGCCGCGCGGCCGGGCCCGCCGGGGCGATCCCGGCCTCTCAACACCGACCTGGAATGGAGCGTCACAATAGCCACTAACTCGCTGTTCTCGCTGTGCTCGGTCAACTGCTTGGTCCTGGAAGCCGATGTCGAGGCGCTGCAGGTCCGGTGGCGGCAGGCCGTCGCGACGCCGGGTGGGCCGAAGGGACGTCGGAGGCCGTACGTGCTGCTGCCCGGTGAACGGTGCGGCGAGGTGGCCATGGCCGCCGGGCTGGTGCGCAGTGCCAGGCCGTGACAGCCGGCCGGGACCGCGGGAACGGGGGTGTCCCGGGTCCCGGTGATCGCTGCCCGTTTCCGGGAAGGGACGTCCGGAGCTCACTCAAAGGGTCCGGCGTCGCCGGTTGTCCTGCTCGCGCTTGCGTTTGGCTTGTTTGGGGGTCAGCAGACCGGCCTGGACCTTCCGCCTGAGCTCGGCGTTGCGAGTCGCGCGGTCGACGTCGTGCTTGACGTCGGAGTCCGCGCGTTGTTTCGGCAGGACTGTGGTCTGCCACGTTCCGTCCGCGAGCGCGGCCATCACCTGGCGCCGAAGCTCGGACCAGCGCTGATGGTTGTTCCGCCAGGTCGGATCGAGGGTGCGGCTACCGAACTCCTCACCGTACGGGTCGAGGGAGCGGCGGACGAAGGCGTACTCGCCCGGGTGCCGGCGGGCGAGTTCGGCCTGGACCTCGGGCTCGATGCCGGCCCACGGCTCCTTGCGCTTGAGGTCCCATCGGGCGACTTCCTTGGACAGCCTCCGGACGGTGCGCTCGTACTCGGCCAGGCGCTGGAGCACGGCGACGAAGAACCGTCGGTTGTTCAGGGTCCGCATGGCCTCGGCGTGCCCCAGCACATACAGATCGATCTCGAGGTCGCCCAACGCGCGTGCGGAGACGGCGTGGGCCCGGGGCGTGCACTCCTCCAGCAGTTCCAGCAGGGCCTGGTGCCAGCGGCGCAGCAGAAGGGGGTGCCGCAGCAGGGTGTTGCGGGCATCCTGCTGGTTGATGTCACGGGCCACCGTGCTGCGGAAGGGCTCCCACGGCGCCTTGATCAGCATGGAGACCGCGGTGGTGAGCGGGGCGTCGATCGCTCCACTCGCGGCGGCCATCTCGATTGCGTGCAGGCCGTCCCTGGCGTCCGGCGGTTTGGGAACGTGCGCGGCGATTCCGGCCCTTCCGCAGAGGGCCTCCCTGATCAGGTCGCCTTCCTCGGTGAAGTGCCGGCGCAGCCACCGCTGGGCGACGTGGACGGCGTCGAGGTGGTCACGGACATCCTCGCGGGAGCGGTGAACCTCCAGCCTGTAGTCGTTGGCCAGACCGCGTGCTTCGGCCAGGGCCCGGCGGACCCACCGCAGCCGGTTCTCGTTCGCCTCGACCCGAGGGTCCCGCTGGTACGAGAGCCGCTCCACGGCGATCTGGAGCTCACCCTCGGCGAACAACAGTGCGTCCACCCAGTCCAGGTGCATCTCCAGCGACCGCAGCCATGCTCTGGTGCTGCGCCGGACGGGAGGGCGCGTGGCGTCGGCGATCGCCGTCCGCACGAGCACCTCGAAGTCCGACTCTGCGGCCTCGGCGACGACACTGGTCGGTAGACGTCCGCAGTCCGCGACGGACAGGCCCCTCGATTCCACACGGCCACCCTTCTGCACCACACCACCGTCTGCGGCTCTTCGTCAGGAACTCTAGAACACGCCTATGACACCCAGTCACCGAATTGTGACAGTGCGGCGCGAAGCATTGCCTGCTCGGTGCCGCCGGCGGCGAGAGGTCCTGATGGCAGGCTTCCCGGGTGCGGGCCCGGCCGGCCGCCCCTCGCGACTCGGAGGTGCGGGGCCCGGCCGTTGCCCTGCGGCGGGGTCCAGGGCCCGGGCCGACTAGGCTGAGTGGGTGACTCTTCAGCCGCCTCGTCCTCTCACGGCCGCAGCCGCGCGGGCCCTCCACTGCCTGCACGGTGCCGACATCTCCGCCGGCATGGGCGAGCGGGAGCTGGACGCCGTGGAGGCACGGTTCGGTTTCCGGTTCGCTGCCGACCACCGGGTCTTCCTGGGGGCGGGGCTTCCGCTGGGGGAGGGCTGGCCCGACTGGCGCGACGGCGATCCGGCCGTGCTGCGGGAGCGCCTCGACCGGCCGGTCGAGGGCACGCTCTTCGACGTCCGTCACAACGGCTTCTGGCACCCGGTGTGGGGCGAGCGGCCGCAGGAGGCCGAGGCCGCGGTGAGGATCGCGCGGTCCTTCCTGGCCGATGTCCCCCAGCTCGTCCCGGTCTTCGGCCACCGCTACCTGCCGGGGATTCCCGGACAGGTCGGACACCCGGTCCTGTCGGTCCACCAGACCGACATCATCCTCTACGGGGCCGACCTCACCGACTACCTCCGCCACGAGTTCGCCGGCCTGCCCGGGCAGTTGGACTCCGCCCGCGCCACTGTCCCTTTCTGGTCCCACGTCCTCGCGGAGAACAACGGCACCCCGCGTCCGGCCCTCTGCACGACGCCGTACGACCCCTGCGCCCGCACCTCGCGGGAGGCGCTCGCCGACCTGCGGATGCTGGCTCTCGAACGCTTCCTGGGACGCCACGTCAGCGCGGATCAGCTGATCCGGGCCGGCCTGGTGGCGCTCGTTCTGGATGTCGACACACCCTCGCTGCGGTTGCTCGCCGGGCTCGGGCGTTCCGAGGAGCCGGAGGCGGCCAGGCTCTTCGACCAGGTGATGGACGAGCTCGATCTGCTGGCGGACGCCCCCACGGAGGAACGCGAGATCCGCTGGGAGCTCGCCCGCTGGTGGCTCACCCTGATCGTGAAGGGCGGCATGCACCCGGCCATCGGTGCCGACCTCCTGGGCCACGAGGTGTGGTCACCGCTCGGCCACCCCGACACGCTGCAGCCGATCGTCAGCGAGGGCATCCAGTACGAGGATTGGAGCCCCGCCGTCGCCGAATCAAAGGAGGCCATCGCCGCGAGGATCGTCGCCGAGGCCGCACGACTGCTCGCCGGTCCCTGGCCACCAGCCCTCTGACGTCCGCTCCGTCCGTACGCAGGCGCCCCGGCGAGCGGACCGCCGCGCCGGCGAGTCGGCCCGCGTACCGCTGCCGGCGTGCTACTTCTGCCAGCCGATGGTCTCGGGCAGCGGGCTGTAGAAGATGGTGGCACCGACGTTGGCGAGGCCCTTGCGGATGCCGTAGGTGGAGGGGCCGCTGTAGAGCGGCAGGAAGGCGTACTGCTGGAGGGCCTTCTGCTCGACCTTGTTGGCGGCGGCGATCTGCTGGCCGAGGTCGGCGATCTCTCCGGTGGCGCGGATCTCCTTGTCCAGCTCGGGGGTGCCGGAGCCGGTGATGTTGGAGTCACGGTCCGAGCAGTAGAAGTCGCACAGGTACCGCGCGCCGAAGGGGTCCGTCGAGCGGTTGCCGGAGATGAACAGGTCGAAGCGGCGGTCGCTGAGCACCTTGGAGAAGTCGTTCTCGGAGACCTTGTTGACGTCCACCTTCACGCCGACGGCCTTGAGCATCGCGGTGAACGCTCCGGCGGTGGCCTTCTCGATGGGGCCGTCGCCGAGCAGGGTGTAGCCGAGTTCGAGCTGCTTGCCGTCCTTGGCGCGGATGCCGTCGGCCCCGGGCTGCCAGCCGGCCGCGTCCAGGGTCTTCCGGGCCTCCTCCGGGTCGTACTTCAGCACGGTGGCGACGTTGTCCTGGTAGCCCTGCTGGAAGCTGTAGAGCACTGCCGAGCCGGGCAGCGGCTCGGTGTAGTCGAGGCCCTGGAAGCGGATCTTCGCTATCTGCGTGCGGTCGATGCTCTCCTGCACCGCCTTGCGGACCTGGACGTCGCCGAGGAGCGGGGACTTGGTGTTGAGGTACAGCGCGTACTCGAAGGGACTGCCGCCGCTGCGGATCCCGGCGTCCTTGACCGTCTTCACCTGCTTGAGGTTCTCGGCAGTTCCGACGGGGGCGTAGTCGATTTCGCCGTTCTTGAAGGCGTTGATCGAGGCGGCGCTCTCCAGGTTGACGTAGACGCGCTTGTCGAGCTTGCCGGTCCGGCCCCACCAGGTGGGGTTGCGTACGAAGGTGATGTTGCCGGAGTGGTCGTCCCAGGTGCCCACGGTGTACGGTCCGGTGCCCCATTCGGGGTGGGCCGTCTTGACGTACGCCTTGTTGAAGTTGTCGACGGTGGCGGCCTGGGGGTGCAGGAAGGTGGTGAACAGCGCGGACCAGGAGGCGTTGACGCCCTTGAAGGCGATGACCGCCTGCTTGTCGTCCGCGCCCCGGGTGACGGAGGTGATGCGGTCGTAGCCGTCGGTGGAGGAGGCCGCGTAGTCCTTGTCCGAGCCGTTGTTGGCCTTCCAGGTGGCCTCGATGGCCCGCCAGTCGATCGGGGTGCCGTCGTTGAACACGGCCTTGGGGTTGAGGGTGATGACGACCTTCTGGTCGCCGCCCTCGACGGTGACCTTCACGTCGCTGTAGTAGTCCGGGTTGTACTGGACCTCGCCGGTGGGCGAGTAGGTGATGGCGTCGGCGTTGTACCAGGACCAGATCCGCAGCGCGTTCAGGGTGCCGTTGACGTTGAAGGGGTTGCCCTGCTCGTCGAAGGTCCCCGCGGTGGTGTAGGTGCCGCCGTCCTTGATGTTCTCGTACGGCTGGGGGTTGTAGTCGGTGACCGAGGACGCGACCTGGGCGGTGTTCTTGGCGTCCTGACCGGGGGCGCCGCCGGAGGAGGACGAGGAGGAGCACGCGGTGGCGGCGACCGAGACGGCCGCGGCGAGCGCGAGGGGCAGGGCGAGCTTGCGACGCATGGGATGTCCTTGGTGGGAATCGGTGAGAAGGGAAGAGAAGAGAAGAGAAGGGAAGGCGCTGGTGTCAGACCGCGTGGCAGGCGTACTGGTGGTCGGAGCCGTCCGGGGTGCCGACGGTCGCCGGCCGTTCGGTGCGGCAGCGCGTCCGTACGCCCTCGTCGGCCTCCCGGTGGAGCGGGCAGCGGTCGACGAACACGCAGCCCTGCGGCAGCCGGGCGGCGCTGGGCTGCTCGCCCGCGAGGACGATGCGCTCGCGGTGGCGCTGGCGTTCCGGGTCGGGGACCGGGATCGCCGACAGCAGGGCCTTCGTGTACGGGTGCCGGGGCCGGGCGAAGATCTCCTCGGTGGCGCCGGATTCGACGACGTGTCCGAGGTACATCACCGCGATGCGGTCGGAGAAGTAGCGCACCACGGCCAGGTCGTGCGCCACCACCAGGTAGGCCAGGCCCAGTTCGCGTTTCAGCCGGGCGAGCAGGTTGATGATCTCGGCCTGTACGGAGACGTCCAGGGCGGACAGCGGCTCGTCCAGGACCAGCAGCCTCGGCTCGCGGGCCAGGGCGCGGGCGATGCCGACGCGCTGGCGCTGGCCGCCGGACAGGGCGGCGGGGAAGCGGTCGCCCATGGCGCGGTCCAGACCCACCAGGTCGAGGAGCCGGGTGACCCGGAAGCGGATGGCCGTCCGGTCGGCGCCGGCGGCCTGGAGCGGTTCGGCCAGCAGGTCGAAGACGGTCAGCCGGGGGTCCAGGGCGTCCGTCGGATCCTGGAGGACGATCTGGACCTCGCGCCGCAGCTCGCGCACCTGGGCGGCCGACCGCAGCGTGGCGACGTCGGTGCCGGCCACTTCGATGCGGCCGCTCTCGGGGGCGCGCAGCCGCAGCACCTCGCGCAGCGTGGTGGTCTTGCCGCTGCCGGACTCCCCGACCAGGCCCAGGGTTTCGCCCGCGCGCAGTTCGAAGCTGACGTGGTTGACCGCGTGCAGGGTCCCCACTCGGCGCTTGAGCAGGGCCCCCTTGGTGAC
>NZ_JBIVVI010000327.1:0-7850 GCF_044757675.1 Kitasatospora sp. NPDC091257 | reverse complement strand
CTGCCCGGGGGTGAGCGGCTGGTTGAAGGAGAGGTCGGCCACCCGGGGCACCGGGAGGGCGCGGGAGGGTTCGAGGCCGTCGTAGCCGGCGCGCAGCCGGACGAAGGTGCCGCGGCCCTGCTCGCCCACCACCAGTCCGGCGGCGGCCAGTTCGGCGTAGACCCGGGTGGCGGTGGCGAGGGCGATCCGCCGTTCGCGGGCGAGGGCGCGGTGGGTCGGCAACCGTGCGCCGGCCGGGAGCGCGCCGGAGCGGATGGCGGTCGCGTACTCGTCGACGATGGCCTTGTAGGAGGGCGGTCGCACGGGTCACCTGCCGTTCCCGGGAGTGGAGGCACGGGCGTGCCCGGGTGCGCACGGGCGTGGGCCCGAGTGTATCCAGGACAATAAGTGGATTGTCCTGGTCGGGTGTTCCTAGCCTCGTCACATCCAGCAGCGAGGCCAGGAACGGAGCACGCGCCCATGACCATCCGCAGCGAGCGGGACCGGCACGTCGTCACCCTCACCATCGACCGGGAGAAGAAGCTCAACGCCCTCGACTACCCGACGATCGACACGCTGCTCGCCGAACTCGACCGGATCGACGCCGACGACACCGTCCGCGCCGTGATCCTCACCGGCGCCGGCGAGCGGGCGTTCAGCGCGGGGGCCGACATCCCGTCCCTGGCGGCCAGCGTCGCGGGCGGGCCCGAGCGGGCGCTGCGCGAGTTCGTCCGGCGCGGGCACACCCTCACCCGGCGGATCGAGGAGTTTCCCAAGCCGGTCATCGTGGCCGTCAACGGCCTGGCCCACGGCGGTGGTTGCGAGATCACCGAGGCGGCCCCGCTGGCCGTCGCGGCCGCGCACGCGAGCTTCGCCAAGCCCGAGATCTCGCTCGGCTTCCCGCCGCCCTTCGGCGGATCGCAGCGGCTGCCGCGGCACGTCGGCCGCAAGCGCGGCCTGGAGCTGATCCTCACCGGCGACCCGATCCCGGCCGCCCGCGCCGCCGAGATCGGCCTGGTCAACTCGGTCGTCCCGGCCGAAGAACTGATGGAAACGGCACGGCACTTGGCCGAGCGGATCGTCCGGCACGCGCCGACCGCCGTGGCCGCCTGCCTGCGGGCTGTGACCCGGGGCATCAACCTGCCGATCGACGAGGGGCTCGCGGTGGAGGCGGCGGCCTTCGCGGCGACCGTGTCGACCGACGGCGTCCGGGACGGCATCCGGCGCTTCCTGGACCGCTCGTCCTCCGGTGCGGCCTCCTGAGGCGGGTGCGGGAAATCCGTTGTCCGGTGGCGGTCGAGGGCCGATCATGACGGAATGTCGGATATTCGCGCCCGCGTGACCGCCTTCCGTGCCGCCTTCGCCCGCCGCCAGGCGCAGGAGGTCCTCGAACTGCCGGAGTTTCCCGGTGTGTTCGCCGTCCGGAGCGCCGAGTACGACCGCTCCGAGGAACACAATCAACTGATCGTCG
Source organism: Kitasatospora sp. NPDC091257 (assembly GCF_044757675.1). Taxonomy (NCBI): domain Bacteria; kingdom Bacillati; phylum Actinomycetota; class Actinomycetes; order Kitasatosporales; family Streptomycetaceae; genus Kitasatospora; species Kitasatospora sp. NPDC091257. The sequence goes on along the minus strand of NZ_JBIVVI010000327.1, from coordinate 6,400 downwards.
AGGGGCCGGGAACCGACCCGGCGGCGCTGCCCGGGCTGGCCGCCCGGTGGCTGGGGCCGCGCGACCGGTACCGCGTCACCGTGCTGGACCAGGAGTCGGGCGGGCGAGCAGCCCCGGTGCTGGCGGCAGCGGGGTGGGAGCGGCAGGGCGAGGTGATCCTGACCTGCTCGACGGACGGCTGCACGCATCCCGAACCGGCCGCGAAACCCGTGGAGTTGGACGAAGTACGGGACGCGGTACTGCGTCAGCAGCGGGAGTGGATCGAGGACGAGGAGCTCGCCCGGCAGCTCACCGACCGCCGCGCCGCCCGGCTGCGCGGCGCCGGGCGGGTGCACTTCCTGGCCGTGCGGACACCGACCGGCGAGGTCGCGGCCTGGAGCGACCTCTACCTCGAACCGTCCGCCCGGCTCGCCCAGTTGGAGGACCTGGTGACCGGCTCGCGGCATCGCGGCGCGGGGCACGGCGACACCCTGCTGGCGACCGGCCTGGCGCTGGCGGCCGAAGCCGGCATCCCCCGGCTGTTCCTGCTCGCGGACGCGGTGGGCTGGCCGCGCGCGTGGTACGGCCGCCGGGGTTTCGCGGAGATCGGGCGCGGCCACTCCTTCTACGGCCGCTGAGCCGCTGCGGCCACTGGGCTTCTACGGTCGCTGAGCTTCTACGGCCACGGAGTTTCGTGCGGCACTCGCACGGCGCCCCGCACGGCGGCACCGGGCATCATGGAGCCATGGACCGGTACGAGGACCTCCCCGGCGAGGTCAAGGTGATCGACACACCTACGCTCCTGAGACTGCAGGAACGGGCGGAAGGGCTCGGCCTCGCCCAGCGGTTGGGTCGGGCGTGGGTGCGGGCCCATGCCGATCCGCAGGGACGGCACTGGCTGCGGCCGGCGCTGTGGCACGGGCTGACCCACCGCCCGGAGCTGCCGAGGCAGTTGCGCTGCGAGGCGGCGCTCGCCGTGCGGGGCGGGGACCGCGTGCGCAGCCTGCTGGACGTCCTGCCGGAAGACTTCGCCCCGCTGCGGACGGCGACCTCCCGGGACAGGGTGTGGATGCCGGTCGGAGGCGTCCTGTCGGCAGGGGACCGGACCGCCCGGCAGGACGAGGGGTAGCGGCGGCCGGTCGCCGGGTCAGTCCCTCCCCGCTACGACGGCCGGCGGGGTTTCGCGACCGCAGTGGGCGGCGACGGTGTCCGCGAAGGCGCGGGCGAGCGGGCCGAGGTTCTCCCAGTCCCGGACGGCCCAGCCGGCGGTGAGGGCGGGCAGGTCGCGCAGCGGGAGCAGCCGCAGGCCGGGGTGGCCGGGGCCCTGCCACTGCGGGAGCGCGGGGACGACGGCGTGGCCGAGGCCGAGTTCGGCGAGCAGGATCGCGGTGTCCCAGTCCGCGACGCTGGTGTCGAAGACCGGCCGGACGCCCGACTTGCCGAGCCAGGCCTCGACCTGGGAGCGGGAGACGGAGTTCTGCGGCAGCCCGATCAGCCGGGCGTCCTGGAGGTCGGCGGGCGAGATCCGGGCCCGGCCGGCGAGCGGGTCGCCCGCCGCGACCGCGAGCACCCAGGGCAGGTCGACCACCGGCCGCTGGTCGATGCCCCGGGCCGGGGCGCCGAGGGTGATCCAGGCGAGGTCGACCCGGCCGGCGTTGAGCGACTCCAGGCAGCTGCGACTGGAGACCTCCGTCTGGAACTCCAGGCTGACCTGGGGAAAGCGCCGCCGGAAGTCCACCACGGCCGCGGACATGAAGTGCCGGATGCTGGTGGCCCCGGTGGTGATCCGTACGGATCCGCCCTCGCCGCGGGCGAGTTCGGCGATCCGGTGCAGCGCGTGGTCGATGCTTCCGAGCCCGGTGGCGACCGCCGTGCGCAGCAGGCTCCCCGCCCTGGTGGGGACGACCCCGCGCGGGTGGCGCTCGATCAGGGCGAGGCCGACCTCCCGTTCGAGCCGCTTCACGTGCTGGCTGACGGCGGACTGGGTGCGGTTCAGGTCGCGGGCGACGGCGCTGAGCGAGCCGGCCCGGCAGACCGCGGCGAAGACGCGGAGGTCGTCGATGGTCACGGGGACCCAAGGTATCGCTTGGGGGTACCCCAGTAAATCGGCGGATTGACTTGGATGTTCCAGGGGATCGATCATCGGTCCAGGGCCCAGGGCGGCAACCCGCCCGTTGTCCTCGCCGGCGTTCCGGACGCCGTGGCGGGGGCACGGGCGGGTGTCGACCCGCATCCGTGCAAGGCGATGTGCGCGCCGGTGTGCACATCGATGTTCAGGTTGCCGTTCATGTCGATGCGCACGTAAACGTGCGGGAGCGGTGACGTACGACGGGAGGGGGAACGGGCATGCGGTACGCCGATGGTCCGGGTACGCGGTGCGAGGTGTTCGTCGGGGCGCCGGTGGAGCGGGTGTGGGAGCTGGTGACGGACATCGGCCTGCCCGCCCGGCTCAGTCCGGAACTCCACCGCGTCGCCTGGCTGGACGGAGCGGACGGCCCCGCGCCGGGCGCCCGCTTCGAGGGGCACAACACCCGCGCGGGCATGCCCGACTGGCGGACGGTCTCCGAGGTGACGGAGCTGACCGGGCCGGCCGGCGGAACGGGACCGGCCGGGCCCGACGGCCGCCGGGTCTTCGCCTGGGGGGTGATGGACGCGGACGGCCGCTACGGCGAGCCGGTGTCCGACCTCGGCGGGGCACTGGCCCGGTGGCGCTTCGAGCTGACCCCCGAGGGCGACGGCACCCGGCTGCGCCAGTCGGTGGTGATCGGCCCGGGCCGCAGTGGCGCCAGCCTGGTCATCGACGCCAAGCCGGAACTGGAGGAGAAGATCGTCGACTTCCGGCTGAACGAGCTGCGCACCGGCATGACGGCCACCCTCGAAGGCATCAAGGCGCTGGCCGAGCAGGGGGACCGGGCCCGGCCCGAGCGTTGATCCCGAACCCGCGGGGCGGGACGGGCCGACCGGACCGGCCGCCGGTCCTGTTCCGCTGACGGCTGTCGTGGCTGGTCCCGGTGATGGTCCTCCTGGATCCGACCTACGACCGGTGGGACGCCGAGCAGGACGATCCGGTCCTGCTGCCGGTCGAACCGCTGGGCGGAACGGACGACCGGGAGCAGCCGATCCGCGTGGTGGGTCGTCAGTCGGCCGGTCGGGCACCGGGCCGGCGCAGTGCCGCCCGGGCCGGCAGCACGCCGGCGAGCAGGGCCAGGAGCAGGCAGAGGCCGGTGGTGAGGGCCATGGTCGACCAGGGCAGGGCGAGGTCGACCCGGGTGCCGAGCCGGGCGGAGAGGCCGGAGCGGACGCCCGCCAGGGTGACCACCGCGATCAGCAGGCCGAGCGCGGCACCGATCCCGACCACCAGGGTCGACTCGGCGGCCACGATCCGCAGCACCTGACGGCGGGTCGCGCCGGACAGCCGCAGCACCGTGAAGTCCCCGGCCCGCTGGGCGGTGGCCATCAGCAGGGTGTTGGCGACGGCCAGGCTGCTGCAGCCGAGCGACGTGCCGATCAGGACGACCAGGAAGATCCGGACCAGGGCGTCGTCCTCGGAGGTGGTGCGGGAGGCGTACTCGGCGCTGCTCAGCGCCCGGGCGCCGAGCGGGGCGAGGACGGCCGACGAGGTGGCGCCGGCGGTGTGGACGACCGAGGTGAGCGCCGAGGGGTCGTGCGCCCGGACGGTGCGGGTGGTCAGCAGCACGCTCGCGGTGGCGGAGCCGTCGGTGATCTCGGCGACGACCGTGACGTCCACGGTACTGCCGTCCTCGAAGGTGACCGGGACGCGGTGGCCGGTGGTCCAGCCCAGCCAGGCGGCCGTGCCGGCCTTGACCACCATGGTGTTCTCGCCGGTCAGGCCGTCCAGGGAGCCGGAGGTGACGGTCATCCGGGCGCGGGCCCCGCGGAACGCGGCCTCGCTCATCCCCACCGCGCCGACGTGGTCGGTGCCGCCGGCGTAGAGCCGGGTGGGCAGCAGCGAGGCACCGCCCGGTACGGCGGCCACGGCGGCGTCGGAGAGCCCGGGTGTGCCCTGCGGGGTGACCACCGAGGTGGCCTGCTGCCGGACGGTCTCCTCCAGCGCGTAGCCGCCGGCCCGCAGCTGGAACAGTCCGGCGATCAGCACCGCGAAACCCACCGTCACCAGCACCGGAGCGGCGGTCGAGGCGGTGCGCCGGACGGCGGTCACCGCACTCTCCCGGGCCACCGCGGCGGTGGCGCCGCGCAGCCCGGCCAGCGGCCGGCAGACCGCGCGGACGATCGGCGGGAGGACGGCGGGTGCGAACAGCATGAGCCCGACGATCAGCGCCATGGCCGCGTACAGGGCGTTGTTGATCATGCTGTCGGACTCGCTTCCGGCCGCGACCACCACCAGCCCGAGCCCGAGGGCGGTGGAGATCCCGCCGGCGATCCACCGGCCGCGGGTCATCGGCCGGTGCTCGACGGCGGCCTCGCGCAGCGCCTCCAGCGGGGCCGTCCGGGCCGCCCGGCGGGAGGCCGACCAGACCCCGAGCAGCGCGACCACCAGGCCCAGCGCGAAGGAGCCGAGCAGCGGCAGCGCCCGGAACCGTACGGTGAATCCCGCCGGCTCCAGGCCGCCCTCGACCATCAGCGCGCCCAGCGCGGGCGCCAGCAGCGCGCCGAGCAGTACGCCCGCGCCGCCGGCCGCGACGCCCACCCCGAGCGACTCGGCGTACACCGTGCGCGCGATCTGACGGGGGGTGGCGCCGATGGTGCGCAGCAGGCCGAACTCGCGCCGCCGCTGGACGATCGCGAAGGCGAAGGTGGAGGCGACCACGAAGACGGAGACGAACGCGGTCAGCCCGGCCGTCGCGGTCAGGATCTGCAGGCCGATCCAGCGGGTCTTCTCGGCGCTCCTGTCCTCCAGAGCGGTGAGCGCGGCGCCGTGCAGCACCGTCCCGTCGCCGCCCACGGCGGAGGCCGCGGCCGCGGCGACGGCCGGGACGTCGGCGCCCGGCGCGGTGACCAGGCCGATCACCCGGACCCCGGGGGCGAGCGCCTCGGCGGCGCGGTCGGACAGGTAGAGGGACGGCGGGTCGACGGTCCCGGGGGCGGCGCCGGGGACAGTCCCTGACACGAGGCCGGACACGGTGTAGCGGGCCGGGCCGGCGGCGGTGAGCAGGGTGACCGGCGAGCCGGGTGCCAGGCCCAGCGAGGCGTCCAGCACCACCTGGTGCTCGTCGGCCGGCGGGCCGCCCGCGACGAGCCGCTCGGGCCCGAACGCGGTGCCGGACCAGTTGCGGCCGCGCGGTTCCGGGCCCGGGGCGCCCACCGGCCTTCCGTCGATCACCGGCTGGGCGTAGAAGGCGCGGTCCGGCACGGCCTGGGCCACGCCCGGGACGGCGGCCAGGGCGTGCAGCAGCTCCCGGGTGTGTTCCCGCGACCAGGGCCGGCCCGGGGTGAAGGTGCCGTCGGACTGGTCGACGGCGGGGCTCTGCACCACGACCCGGGTGCCCGCGTAGCGTCGGGGCACCTCCGGTTCGGCCGAGGTGAGCACCAGGGCGGTCATGGCCAGGACCGTCACGCCCAGGCCGAGCGCGACGAAGGTGCCGAGGAGGGACGTCCAGCGGGCGCGGACGGCGGCGAGGCTCAGCATGCCGGGGCCTCCAGGGCGGCCATCCGGCCGGCGATGACCGCGGCCTCGCTGCGGCCGTGCAACTCTTCCACGATCCGTCCGTCGGCGAGCAGCAGGACGCGGTCGGCGTAGCCGGCGGCGGTCGGGTCGTGGGTCACCATGATCACGGTCTGCCGGTGGCGGTCGACGATGCCGCGCAGCAGGGTGAGGACCTCGCGCGAGGTACGGGTGTCCAGGGCGCCGGTCGGCTCGTCGGCGAACAGCACGGCGGGCCGGGTGATCAGCGCCCGGGCGATCGCGACGCGCTGCTGCTCGCCGCCGGACAATTCGCTCGGCCGGTGCCCGCCGCGGTGGCCGAGCCCCACCTCGGCGAGTGCCGTGGCGAGTTCGGCCCGGTCCGGGCGGCGCCCGGCCAGCCGCAGGGGCAGGGCCACGTTCTGTTCGGCGGTCAGCGCGGAGACCAGGTTGAAGGACTGGAAGACGAAGCCGAGGCGCTCGCGGCGCAGCAGGGTCAGCCGGGTCTCGTCCAGGCCGCCGAGTTCGGTGCCGTCGATCACCACGGTGCCGTCGGAGACCCGGTCCAGGCCGGCCGCGCAGTGCAGCAGCGTCGACTTTCCGGAGCCGGAGGGGCCCATCACCGCAGTGAAGCTGCCGCGCGGAAAGGCGACGGTCACGTCGTCCAGTGCGGTGACGGCGCGGTCGCCGGTGCCGTACTGCTTGGTCACGGCCCGCAGGAGGACCGTGTCGGTCGAGTTCGTCATGGTCCCAGGCAACCCGTCAACGGTGGGGGAGCGCAGGGGCGTTGGGGCGAGAGCAGAGGTAGTGCCAGCACCC
>NZ_JBIVVI010000326.1:0-7861 GCF_044757675.1 Kitasatospora sp. NPDC091257 | reverse complement strand
CCCCATCCTCCTCGCGACGGGTATCGACCCGCCCGAAGCTGGGCATCATGCCCCTCAGGCCTCCGGTGACGGTACTTCAGACGATCATCCGCGCGGGGGTGCCACGGCACGGTAACCTGCCGCTGACAAGGGGAGGAGGGGACGCCACCGTGACCACACTCGACATGACCCCGGGTGCGCAGATACCCCGGACCGACGCCGGCCCGCAGACCGCCATCACCCAGGGACTCTCCTCGACCGCGTACCGCGACGGCGAGATCAAGGGCTTCGTCGGCGCCGTCACCGACGCCACCGAGAAGAAGGGCCGCTTCGCGCTCTTCCGCCCCAACCTCGGCGAGGCCTTCAGCAAGGCGCTGATCTCCCGTGCCCTGGGCGGCGGCCGCAAACCCATCGTCCCGGCCTTCGGAGTCGACACCCGCCAGGTCGTCGAACACTGCCTGGCCGCCGAGGAACTGCGCAACACCCGCGACCGGCAACTCAGCACCGTCTCCATCGCCACCGGTGTGCTCTTCCTCCCCGGCACCCTGATCTGGCTCGGCGCCTTCCAGCTCCGTGCCTGGCTCAAGCGGGACAACCCGAAGAACGCGGCCGTCTACGGCGGCATCGTGCTCGCCGCGACCGCCGCCCTCGCCGTCCTGCTCGCGCTGCGCCCGCCGGCCAGCGGCTTCATCGGCGTCTACCTGCGCGTGACCATGCTCGCCCCGGTCGTCGGCTGGTACCTCGCCCGCCGGATCGTCGAGCGCTCCGCCAAGGACCTGCGCTCCCGCTGGCAGGCGCTGGTCGAGGGCAGCGTGGTGGCCGCCTCCGTCGCCAAGGCCGTCCCCCGGGACGACCTCGACAAGAAGGCCGCCGACCTGCGCGACAAGCTCGGCCGCCTGGACGCCGAGCAGGAGACCAACATCCACCACTACGCCGGCCCCAAGGGCATCCTCGGTGCCGGCCGCCGCTGGGGCGAATGGCGCCTCGCCGACACCCTCCACCCCGCGGAGGGCCACGTCGACTTCCGCGCCTTCCACCCCTGGGACCTGATCCGCCGGATCTCCTCCCACCTCAAGGGCCTCGGCGTCAGCCACGTCGCCAACAGCGGCATGCCCAACGTCGCCATCAAGCAGTGGGTGGTCTTCGACATCGGCGAGGGCGCCGACGAGATCAGCCGCCCCGGCAACGCCGACATGGACGGCGACCGGATGCGCGACTTCGCCGTGCAGAGCGTCGCCGACAAGCAGACCTTCTCCGGCGGCCCCCGGCACTACCTCGCCACCCAGTTCATCACCCACGACGGCAAGCTGGTCCTCACCTTCACCGTCACCGTCACCCTGCTCGCCAACGTCCTGAACATCACCGTGTCCGGCTACGCGCTCGGCCCGGTCAAGGGCGTCTTCTTCGACAAGCCCAAGGACAAGGAGAAGTCGGTCGCCAAGACCGTGCGGTTCTGGGAGGAGCGCACCGTCAAGCTCCCCCTGATCGACAACGACGAGGTCGTCCGCCAGGCCGTCCGCGCCCCCTTCTACCGGATGCCCGGCCTGCTCGGCTGGCTCGGCGGCGGACTCGGCCTGCCCGAGCCCTTCGGGCTGCGGCACATCTGGGCAGGCCGCGCCTGGGAGAACCGCTCCATGGTCGACAACGCCCAGAACGCCGCCGTCCCGGTGCTCGCGGCGGTCCACGCCGCCACGCTGGAGTTCCTGGAGGAGCACGACCTGGACGCCGACCGCTTCTTCAAGAACCGCACCTCGATCATCAAGTCCGAGGCGCAGAGCCCCCGCCCCTACGACGTCGACACCTTCAACGCCGGCTGATCCGGCGCAGCGCATGCGGGAGGGCCCCACCGAGGATCTCGGTGGGGCCCTCCCGCGTTGTTCCTCGGATCAGCCCTGCGGCCAGGCCTCGGCCAGCATCTTCCGGGTGTCCGCCAGCAGCTGCGGCAGCACCTTGGTGTGGCCGACCACCGGCATGAAGTTGGTGTCCCCGCCCCAGCGCGGCACCACGTGCTGGTGCAGGTGCGCCGCGATCCCGGCCCCGGCCGCCGCGCCCTGGTTCATCCCGATGTTGAACCCGTGCGCCCCGGAGGCCGCCCGCAGCGCCGTCATCGCCTTCTTGGTGAAGTCCGCGAGCTCGGCCGTCTCGGCCTCGTCCAGGTCGGTGTAGTCGGCGACGTGCCGGTACGGGACCACCATCAGGTGCCCGCCGTTGTACGGGTACAGGTTCAGCACCGCGAACACGGCACTCCCCCGGGCGATGATCAGCCCGTCCTCGTCGCTCAGGGACGGGATCGAGCAGAACGGACAACCGTCGTCCGGAGCCGGGCCGGTGGGCTTGTTCTCACCCTGGATGTACGCCATCCGATGAGGCGTCCACAAGCGGCGGAAGCCGTCCGGCTCACCGACGCCCCGCTGAAGTTCCGGCTCAGTCGTCATGCTGATCAGCATATTCGCCCGACGGTGCTTGCAAAGCCGCGCGGGGCAGACTCATCGAGAGCCTGCCCCGCGCTGTCCCCGCGAACGCGGGGCCGAGATCCCGGCAATGGCGTCCTCGACCGGAACGCCAGAGATACCCCGCCCAGGCGGGGCCCGCGTCACACCTGGATGCGACTCTTCACCGCATCCACGATCTCCTGAACCGCGTCCGCCAGCGGAACGCCGTTCTTCTGTTCGCCGTTGCGGTAGCGGAACGACACCGCCCCCGCCTCGACGTCGTCGTTGCCGGCGATCAGCATGAACGGCACCTTGGTCTTCTGTGCGTTCCTGATCTTCTTCTGCATGCGGTCGTCCGAGGTGTCGACCTCGACCCGGATCCCGTGCTTCTTCAGCTCGGCCGCGACCTCCAGCAGGTACGGCACGTGCTCGTCGGTGATCGGGATGCCGGTGACGGTGACCGGGGCCAGCCACGGCGGCATGGCGCCGGCGTAGTGCTCCAGCAGCACCGCGAAGAAGCGCTCGATCGAGCCGAACAGCGCCCGGTGGATCATGACCGGCCGCTGGCGCGAGCCGTCCGCCGCGGTGTACTCCAGGTCGAAGCGCTCGGGCAGGTTGAAGTCCAGCTGGATGGTGCTCATCTGCCAGGTGCGGCCGATGGCGTCCCGCGCCTGCACCGAGATCTTCGGGCCGTAGAAGGCCGCGCCACCCGGGTCCGGCACCAGCGGCAGGCCCTGCTTCTCGGCCACGCTCGCCAGGACGGCGGTGGCCTCCTCCCAGGTCTCGTCGCTGCCGACGTACTTGACCGGGTCCTTGGTCGACAGCTCCAGGTAGAAGTCGGTCAGACCGTAGTCGCGGAGCAGGTTGAGCACGAAGGTCAGCGTGGAGTCGAGCTCCTCCGCCATCTGCTCGCGGGTGCAGTAGATGTGCGCGTCGTCCTGCGTGAAGCCGCGGGCACGGGTCAGGCCGTGCACGACGCCGGACTTCTCGTAGCGGTACACCGTCCCGAACTCGAAGAGGCGCAGCGGCAGTTCACGGTACGAGCGGCCGCGCGCGTCGAAGATCAGGTTGTGCATCGGGCAGTTCATCGGCTTGAGGTAGTAGTCCACGCCCTCGTCGAGCTGCATGGGCGGGTACATACCGTCCGCGTACCAGTCGAGGTGGCCGCTCTTCTCGAAGAGCTTCCCCTTGGTGGCGTGCGGGGTGTAGACGAACTCGTAGCCCTCCTCCTCGTGCCGCTTGCGCGAGTAGTCCTCCATGGCCCGGCGGATGATGCCGCCCTTGGGGTGGAAGACGGCGAGGCCGGAGCCGATCTCCTCGGGGATGGAGAAGAGGTCGAGCTCGTTGCCGAGCTTGCGGTGGTCGCGCTTCTCGGCCTCGACGAGGAAGTCGAGGTGGGCCTTGAGCTCGTCCTTGGTCGGCCAGGCGGTGCCGTAGATGCGCTGCAGCATGGGGTTCTTCTCGCTGCCGCGCCAGTAGGCGGCCGCGTTGCGCATCAGCTTGAACGCCGGGATGTTCCGGGTGCTGGGCAGGTGCGGGCCGCGGCAGAGGTCGCCCCAGCACTGCTCGCCGGTCTTGGCGTCCAGGTTGTCGTAGATGGTGAGCTCGCCGGCGCCGACCTCGACGTCGGCACCCTCGCCGGCGGTGGCGGCGGAACCCTTGAGGCCGATCAGTTCGAGCTTGTACGGCTCGGCGGCCAGCTCCTCGCGGGCGGACTCGTCGGTGACCACGCGGCGGGAGAACTTCTGCCCGCGCTTGATGATCTCCTGCATCTTCTTCTCGATGGCCTTGAGGTCATCGGGGTGGAAGGGCTTCTCGACGTCGAAGTCGTAGTAGAAACCGTCCTTGACCGGCGGGCCGATGCCCAGCTTGGCCTCGGGGTAGAGCTGCTGCACGGCCTGGGCCATGACGTGCGCGGTGGAGTGGCGCAGGATGTCGAGGCCGTCCTTGCTGCCGATCTCGACCGGCTCGACCTCGTCGCCGTCCTGGACGGCGTAGGCGAGGTCCTTGAGCTGGCCGCCGACGCGGGCGGCGATGATCGAGCGGTCGTCGGCGAAGAGCTCGGCGGCCGTGGTGCCCGTCGTCACCACGCGCTCTTCCCGATCGGGTTCGCGGCTGATGATTACCCGGACGTCCGTCACCGGTCTCTCCTGACGTGCTGGATTTCAGAGGACGCAACACTGCGCTGCGCGTGACGATGGTACCGAGAGCGCCGCCCCCGCCGTCCACCTACGCCCCTTCCCCCTCTCGCTCCGCCTTCTCCCCGAGCGCCTTCAGCAGCCGCTCGCGGTCCCCTTCCTCCCAGCCGCGGAGTTCCAGTCCGTGCGGGCGGGTCAGCCGGCGGAAGCCGCCGTGCCGGTCCAGCCGGCCGGAGACCCGGACCGGCAGGCCCGCGAGGTGGGCCTCGGCGGCGAGCCGGTAGTCGGGGTCGGGCAGGCGGAGCTTGAGCTCGCGGACCTCGGCGCCGGTGAGCACCCGCAGTCGTACCGAGCCGGGACCGGCCGGGTCGGCGCGCTTGAGCCGGGTGACCACGCCGACCACGGTGACGTCGACGGCGGGCTCGATCCGTTCCAGCAGGTCGGCGGCCTCCGCCAGGGCGGGCAGGTCGCCGGGCGAGAAGTCGAGGTCGATCCGGCGGTCCCCGAAGCCGCCCGGGGTCCCGGCGGCGGGCGACCACGCGACGCTGAGCCGGGCGGCCGTCGCGTCGCGCACCAGCTCCTCGACGGACCGGACGAGCTCCCGGCTGACCCCGGCCCGGACGGCGTTCCCGAAGGCCTCGGGCCCGCCGCTGACCCGGCGGTAGTCGACGGCGTCGCGCAGTGCCTCCAGGGCGCGGACCAGGGTGGTGACGGCGGCGCGGCCCTCGGGGGCGGGGGTGTGGGCGGTGAGCACGGCGCCCTGTTCGACCAGCAGGACGCGGTCCAGGAAGTCCCCGGCGAGGGCGTCCAGCCGGGCGCCGAAGTAGCCGGCCCTGGTGCGGGCCGCCTTGGCGCCGGCGGCGAGCATCCCGCGGGCGGCCCGCCGGAGCCGCTCGGCCTCGTCCCAGGGGGTGGCCCCGGCGGGGCCGGACGGTTCGCGGTGCCAGCGCAGTTCGTCGCCGGGGACGGTGAGGGCGAGCAGGATCGAGCGGGCGGAGGGGGTGCGGGAGCGGGAGAGCGCGGTGACGGCGTCGGCGAGGAGTTCGACGGCGTCGTCGAAGCCGTCCCCGGCCGGGACGAGCAGGCTGGTGCCGGGCTCGTCGTCGGGCGGGGTCCAGCGTCCGTACCGGGCGGCCGGTCCGCCGCGGCGGACCCAGCCGTGCCGGGCGAGCAGGGTGGCCAGGACCGTCGGGTCGACGGTGGCCGGGTCGGGCAGGGGCCGGGCCGGTTCGCCCGGTGCGTGCGGCGGTGTCATGGGTCCGGTTCCTCCCTGCCGGGCCCGGGCCGTCACGGGCTGCCGCCCGCGCCGACCCGGGCCATGATGTCGCAGAGCGCGCGGTCGTCGAAGACCTTGGCGGTGGGCACCCGGACGTTGGTGCGCCGCTGCCCGGTGACCGGGTGGCCGGCCAGGTTGACCCAGTAGCAGCAGTGCCGCAGTTCCAAGGCGTCCGGGCGGGCCCGCAGCCACTGGTCGACCCGGCGCGGCAGCAGCAGCACGACCAGGATCCGCGGCACGGCGACCCGGGGCCGGGCGAGCTTGCGCAGGTGGTCGTTGTCCAGGGTGAAGCTGAAGAACGGCCCGGCCGGGTCGGGCGCGACCTGCTGGGTGGCCTTGAGCTGGATCTTGACGGTGACCTCGTCGTCCACCTCGTGCGCCCGGGAGCCGTGGCTGACGTGCCAGTCGATGCCGTTGTCCGGGAACGGCTGGGAGAGCGAGCAGCCGGCCGCGGCGGCGACCGCGTGCAGGTAGCCGACCTGCAGGGTCTCCATGCAGGCGGTGACCGCGAGGTTCCCGCGCAGTACGGCCGCCGCCGCCTCCTCGGGCTGCGGCTGGGTCAGTGCCATCGCCCCGTGCCCTCCCCCGGTTCCGGGCCCGTCCCGCTCCGGACGGGCCGGTCGATTCGAACGGGACAGTCATGGGCAGGATCCCCGGCCGGGCTTGGGCCAAACGGGTTGAAGGGGCGTCAGAACCGGGTATCAACCGGGCGCAACGCTCGTCTGAGGGGCAGTCATGCAGCAGCACTGGTACACCGGCCCGCTCGCCTCCTTCGACACCGAGACGACCGGCGTGGACGTGGAGAACGACCGGATCGTCTCCGCCGCCCTGGTCGTCCAGCTCGCGCCGGGCGAGCCGGCCCGGACCACGACCTGGCTCGCCGATCCGGGGGTTCCGATCCCGGACGGCGCCCGCGCGGTGCACGGCATCACCGACGAGCAGGTGCGCGCCCACGGCCGCCCGGCCCGCACGGTGGTGGCGGAGGTCACCCGGGCGCTGGCGGCCGAGGCGCGGGCCGGGCGTCCGGTGGTGGTGATGAACGCGCCCTACGACCTGACGCTGCTGGACCGGGAACTGCGCCGCCATCACGGGCTGACGCTGACCGCGGGGCTGGCGGCGTCCGGGCTGGTGGTGCTGGATCCCCGGGTGCTGGACAAGCACGTGGACCGCTACCGCAAGGGCCGCCGGACACTGACCGACCTGTGCGCCCACTACGGCGTCGTCCTGGCCGGGGCGCACGACGCGGCGGCGGACGCGGCGGCGGCACTGGCGCTGACCCGGCGGATCGGCTCCCGCTACCCGGCGGCGCTCGGCGGGCTGTCGGCGGCGGAGCTGCACCTGCGGCAGGCGATCTGGCACGCGGCGCAGGCACGCGGGTTGCAGAACTGGTTCGACCGCTCGGGGACGCCGGAGCGGGTGGACCTGTCCTGGCCGCTGCGGCCGGCCCGGTGCGGATGCGGGCGCCGGCTGGAGCCGGAGCACCGTTGCGAGGCGGCGGCGTGACGCGCGGCCCGGCGTTCCGGGCCCGAAACGCGCCGCAGGCCCTGACCGGTTTCCTGGTCAGGGCCTGCGTGCTGTCCGGTGGGCGATACTGGGATCGAACCAGTGACCCCTTCGGTGTGAACGAAGTGCTCTCCCGCTGAGCTAATCGCCCGGGCAACGAGAAGAACTCTAGCACCATTCGGGGCCGGTCGTACAACTCGCCCGTTCCGGGTACCGCCGACGCCTCCGCAGAACTCGCGCCCCGCAGGGAAGGTGACTGTCCCTCAGCCGATTACCGGCGGCCCTTCAGGCGGATTCCGGAAATACACGTGAGGCCCAGCCGATAATCGGCTGGGCCTCACGTATCACAATGCATTCCGGTGGGCGATACTGGGATCGAACCAGTGACCCCTTCGGTGTGAACGAAGTGCTCTCCCGCTGAGCTAATCGCCCGGGTGCAGAGAAAACATTACCGCATCCCGGAGGGTGCTCCGAACACGCTCCCCGCCCGCGGCCCCGCGTCCGGGCGGGTCAGCTCCCGTCCAGCTGCCAGG